>CAJWGZ010000013.1 GCA_913041075.1 uncultured Fidelibacterota bacterium
TATATTACCTCGGTAAAGATGGGAACGTTTGGCGTTCTAAAATGGCCCGTGCCGGAAAAGGCGGCGGCAATGCTGAAAAAGTAGCAGATGCTGGCGTTACGCGCGAATCAGGTTATCTTTACTTCATTGATAAAAATGGTGATGTAGCTCGCGCAAAAATGGCTCGGGGTCGTAAATAGATTCCTGACCAGATTTGGATAAAAGGCCTCAAATTTTTGGGGCCTTTTTTTTAATAATTAACACTGTACTGGAGATTACACTATTTCTGCCAGTAAGATAAAAAACACTTCATGGTGTATACTTAATTTGATTAATTTTACGATCGTGCTTCGCGTAACAATATTAACCCTCTTATTATTTATAACTAGTTGTACGGCTCTTCGGCCTAAAATATGGTCCAAGGATAGAGATATTAGAGACATTATCACTTCTATTCCTGAAGAAGTAAGGAAACTGCCGATAGAATCAAAAGAACCAATTGTTCAGTCAAACCCGACCGTTTTGGATGGTTATATTAAATCACTACCGAATGGCTGGGTATTGGCCCGGGAGCCAATCTCAGATTGGAATTCTAGTCTCTCTGCGGTGATGGGCTATTTCCCCGATTCGCTATCTGTAGCGGAATTCTGGGATGATCCTTTAACACTAAAATCCGGATTCCGTATACCTGTAAGACGAGCGAAAATGATGTATGAGTATACGACCAGAATGACCATTGAGCGGATAGAACTGCGCTTCATCAATATAGATTTTATTTATAGTATTACAAATATTGAGGCCTCACATTATAAACTTGAAAGTATTCATAAAACTATCGAACTGAAGAATATTGGATTTCCACAGGTGACTACCGATGATGTTTTGCAGCATAAAATAATGATGACCTATGGACCACCAAATGAATTCGATGGTACGTGGCATCGCTACCAAGACACAAACACGGAAATGAATGTACGTGTATTGGATGACTGGAATTTGGCCATAAACATACGTGGACTTATTGTAGAGAGTGATCTGCGGAGAGCGATCGAACAGGTATATTCCGAGGAAGGCATCGAGTATAAGAAAATACAGCTCATGGAGAGCTTCGACCTCTAAACTATTTTTCGGCTGACGGTTTCTAGGCCGACCCTTAATGATTCATAGGCTATTATTAATATGTTTATCAGTACCATTCGTTTGGGCTGACCAGCAACCAATTGTTTCCGCTATCGAGTTCAAAGGCCACCTTATTACAAAAGATTACATTATTGAACGCGAGATTCAGCATCCGATCGATGTTCCCCTGGACAGTGCCGTTGCCCGTATGGACCGTGAGCGGATATATAATCTGGGCATTTTTGCGGATGTGACTTGGCGGGCAATACCACTGGAAGATCTAACTGTTATTTTGGAATATAAAGTTATTGAAACATCCTTGCGGATCCTGCCTGGAGGAGGACCGGTATATGAGGAGGATTATGGCTGGTCATTTGGCGGAATGCTGCGGATCAATAATTTTCGGGGTAGAAATGAGAAATTTATGCTGGGTGGATCTACAGGTGCACGACGGGCCTATTTTTTTACGTTTAATAATCCCTGGATCGTAGGTGACCATGTTTCGCTGGATGTTATGACTGGCAAGAGCATTACCGCACATCCGTTTTTGCCTTATGAACGAAACGTGACCACTGCAGAAATTAATTTAGGTCGTTATTTTGGTTACAACCATAAGGCCAGAGTTGGGTTCGAGTGGGAAAAGAAAACATTTAGCAATGATGAGGACACATTAGAATATTATTATATAGCTCCTCAGGGTAGCTATATATATGATACACGGGATATTTATCGTGACCCAAGTAAGGGAATATTAATTGTGCAAGGATTTTATAGTCATGTTGAATTTAACAGCGATAAACAAAATCTTTGGTGGAGTCAATCCTATAGTTTTTACCACTCACTGGTTAAAAGCAAACGCAAACTGACAGCAGCATTTAATGTATCCTATTTGACAGCATTTGGTGATGTGGATGAAGTATGGGTATCATGGTTAGGCGGTGTGAAAACAGTTCGAGGTTGGTCAATTCCTAATAGTACAATTTATACGAATGTTGATAATGCCTATCGTTTCGGAAACCATTTCGCTATCATATCTACTGAATTACGTCAAACGATTATTCCCACCTCTGTTTTCACAACCGATCTATTTAATTGGAAGCAGGAATATGGCTTGAGTGCTATTGCTTTTGTTGATGTGGGGTTTATCAATAAAGAGCGGAAAAAGCTATTTGGTGAATTACCAATGGCTGGTATAGGATTTGGGTTTCGGATCCCGGCGCCGATGATAGGTACGATTGGGTTAGATTATGGCTGGGGGTACAGAGACGGCGAATTTATTGACCAAGTACTGCACCTGGTCATTGGTCAAAAATTCTGATCTAGTTTTTCTTCCCAAAAAGAATCGCTTTTTTAAAGCGATTTTCAGTACCATTTCGAATCCGGCTAATATTACTTCGATGGGTATATATGATGATCCATGGTACAAGTAGGCTAAAGACAACAAGAGAAAGATTGGGACTGATCAGCCCCAACCGTGGCAGAATTAAAATAATAATCGGCAGAGCAATAGCTGCAGATATTGATCCTAGTGAAACATAACCGGTGGTAGTAATAACCGCAACGCCTACTAATAAACATAATGGGAATGCAAGGGGAAATAAAGCAAGTAAGACCCCAATCAGTGAACCAACACCTTTGCCACCCTTAAGCCCAGAAAATATCGGAAAAATATGGCCGAATACTGCTGCAAAACCGCACAAAATTTGAACTAAACCTTGATCAGGAACCGGTAGTTTCTGAAAAATTATGGTGGCGTATACAGCTGTTGGTAGCCAGCCTTTAAATATATCAAATACCAATACGAAAAGGGCATATTTCCAGCCTAAAACCCGAAAAACATTGGTGGCACCTGCATTGCCGCTGCCATGTCCTCTGATATCAATATTTTTTGTTACACGCGTTACAACAACGCTGGTGGGAAATGATCCCGTCATATAGCTGGCTAATAACAATATAACCAGTTCGATCATACGGTTACCGTTTAGGAATTAGTTGAAAAAACAAGGGCACAACTGTCTAAGAATTCCTACGTGTCTAGCGGACTTTGTTCTGGCGCCAGCAACCCGCCTGAGATTACTGCCTTTAATCCTTCCTCGACCGTAAGGTCAGCTTCAATCGCATCTTTTTTTGGAATAATGATGAAAACACCGGATGTAGGATTTGGAGTAGTGGGCACAAATACATGATAGTATTCTTCACCGGATCCATCTACACTCTCACCTGTAACAAAACTGATTGTCCATAATTCCTTCCGCGGATATTGGATATAGATAACGCGTTGGTAATTTTCTGTTTGTGTCGCACCTGAGAAAGCGTTGGTTATTTGTTTTAGAGTATTATAGATATTTTTCACCAGAGGTATTGATGAAATTAGCCGTTCTCCCCATGAAAACAAGCGTCGTCCAAGAACGTTCGTTACGAAAATTCCCAATGCAAAAATAATCAGCAGCGTTAGTATTAGTCCAAAACCAGGGATTTCCAAATTGATTCTTGCCATAATAGGTGCAGTGAGCTGATCGAGAAATACAATTATGATTTTAATGATGTAAAAAGTGAGTGCTAGTGGTACTATTGCAAATAGACCGGCAAATGTAATGCGTTTGAAAAATGCCCACATGTTTTTGGTATATCGAATCTAACTATAAGGCGCCTTCCAGTTCTAATAGAAATACCTTTGTTTCTACGCCGCCTCCAAAGCCTCCAAGCTTTCCGCTATGTGTCAATATGCGATGACAAGGTATAATTATTGGTATGGGATTATAGGCGTTTGCGCTACCTACTGCACGAACCGCCTTCGAATTACCGGTCTGTTCAGCAATTGTTTTATATGAAGCTGTTTTACCATAGGGAATATTAGCTACCATCTTTAATACTTTTTTATAATAGGGAGGTGCTACCAGATCCAGTTTTAGTTCAAACTTCCTTCTTAATGAACTAAAATATTCGTTTAACTGATTGATCGGATCAGTTAATGCATCGTCATCTCGTTTTATATTTTCCTGGGGATAGACAGTTTGCAAATATTGTTTGAAGGGTGCATGCTTCGAAAACATTACCCGCCTTACTCCATTATTTGATTTGGCAATGCCTAATAGACCAATAGGAGATGACATTGCGCTGTAGAATATCATAAGGTGGATTGGAATTTATTAATATTCTTGTATTAGAGGGACAGTGGAGTTATTTGCCAGCGTGCAACCGCACCACTAAAGGGCAGGCTACAAAAATACTGGAATACGTACCTACGATTACCCCAACCATCATGGCGAACGCGAAAAGATTTATTACTTCACCGCCAAATAACCAAAGTACAAGGACAACAATAAAAGTTGTGACTGAAGTAATAATTGTCCGGCTCAAAGAATCATTTATACTGTGATCAACTACCTGTGTATAAGTCAGTCGTTTCATGGATTTTACATTTTCACGTATGCGATCAAAAATAACAATGGTGTCATTTAGTGAGTATCCAACAATAGTGAGAAAAGCTGCTATAATGGGTAATGATATTTCATAACCCATAATGGAAAAAATACCAACCGTTACAAATACGTCATGCGCCAGAGCCGCAATGGCACTTAAAGCAAAATTAAATTCGAACCGAATAGAAATATAAAACAATATTAATCCCAGCGCAGAAATAATGGCCAAAATGGCTTTATTACTAAGTTCAGAGCCGATTTTTGGTCCCACCTTTTCGATTGAAAGAATGAAGTCACTTTCCACTTCAGGAACTTTATCAGGAAAGGACTTCCTAAGATAAGCGATAATTCTTTGGGCGAAGTTCGCAGGCTCTTTATCCAGGTGCGGTATACGGACGGAAATATCCCTTGTACTGCCAAACTGTTTTATTTCTGTTTTACTAAAATCAAATGGCTGACCATCTATAGATACAGTACTCATTGCTGAACGGATATCATTCACATCAACCGGGTCAGTAAAATGAACGGCGAGGAGAGTACCCCCTTTGAAGTCGATACTTAATAATGGTCCGCCCGCTAGTATTAAGGAAATGATACCGGCACCAATTACTGCACCAGATACGTATAAGCCTAGGCGGGATTGTGCCATAAACTGTATGCTAGTTTCTTTAATGAGTCTCATATACTTAGTTTATTTAGACCTCTACGTTCGGTGAACGAATTAAAAATTGTGCGGGTGACAAAAATAGCTGTAAACATGGATATCATAATTCCCCAGAATAATACCGTTGCAAAACCTTTTATGGGACCAGTGCCAAATTGATAGAGTACGAGTGCCGCCACCAATGTGGTAACATTCGCATCAATAATTGTAGTTAGTGCGCGAGCATAACCGCTGTCAATTGCTGTACGAGGTGTTTTCCCTTTCCTTAATTCCTCCCGAATTCTCTCAAATATAATAACATTGGCATCTACAGACATTCCTACTGTTAGTATCAAGGCGGCAATACCCGGCAATGTTAGTGTAGCACCAAGGGATGCCAAGACAGCAAGTACCAATAGGATATTCCAGATCAATGCAAAATCTGCAATTATGCCTGAGAGCTTATAATAGACCAGTAAAAATACCAGGACTAGCGCGAGACCAAGAAGGACAGAATACGTTCCTGCTTTAACAGAATCAGCACCGAGGGATGGCCCGACAATTCTTTCTTCAATTATTTTTACTGGCGCTGGTAAAGAACCGGCACGAAGTACAATGGCAATGTCTTTAGCTTCATCCATGTTTGCGAAACCTTCGATCAGTGTGCCACCATCTGTTATCTTTGTTCGGATTGATGGCGCCATATGCACTTTTTTATCCAAGACAATAGCTATGCGTCGGCCGATATTTGCTCCAGTGATCCGGGACCACGTCCGCGCTCCTTCACTATTCATGTCGAGCAAAACTATTGGTTGCCCAACAGCACTTGACCCTTGGCCACCGATCGTCGCATTGGCTTCTTCGATGACACCACCAGTTAGATCAGCATCATGTTCCAGATAATACATGTAAACCAGTGGTTCTTCCAGTCCCGTATTTGTTGTAAAACTCTCCGCTTCGGGGGCAAAAAGAAAACGACCATTTCCTAGAGAAAGTTTATCCTGAACTTCAGGTTTATTAATGATTTTCTTAATCGCATATAAATTCTTTTCCGGTACAGCAATATTGTTTCCTAGGGCCCGCAGCATGGAAGAAAAGGGCCGTTCCTGAAAAATATTTTGATCTACCACAACTGCTGTGTCGCCGCTATCTGCATCCTCTGAACTCAATCCATCTTCGCCGAAAAGTTCACTAATGGAAATAGTTTGGTCATTACTGACTGCTAACTCACCATCCTCGGTCTGTGCCTGTTCACCCGCAACTGCAGCGGCCAAGGCCTCTAATTCCTCATTTCCTTTGACAGCTTTGTCGATCTGTGATAAAATGTCGTTAGTAACTTCTGGGGATTTGACCAAGAAAAATTCCAAGTGTGCAGTGCTTTGTAGCAGTGCCCGCGCTCTTTCAGAATCTTGGATCCCAGCTAATTCTACAATGATACGTCGATTACCTTGTTTTTGGATTGTTGGTTCAGAAACACCAAATTGATCAACTCGGTTTTGTAGTATTTCCAAGACGCGGTTGATAGCGTCATCTGCCTGCTCTCGAATGCTGTTTAGTATGTCTTCAGCTTTGGCACCATAATCCACGTCGTAGTATCGCGGTAATCGCAGTCCATTCTCACTTATCTTTTCAGTAAATACAGTAAAAAATTTTCGCTGAGGGTTTTCAGCCAGGATATTTCGAACGTCATTCACTGTACGTTCAAATTTTGCATCCTTATTAATAGCTAGAGTCGTAACGAGCGTTGGCAGGTCCACTTCCAGAACAATGTAAATACCTCCCTTGAGATCCAGACCTTGCTTAATAATTTTATTTTCGAGAGTTTCGAGTGTACCGGATTCCCGCATATCTTCAATATCTTCAGACGATAATTGCTGATATTGAACAGAAGGCCACAGTGTTACCAGTGCCCAAACCAGAATTATGCCTATGATGATATACCGTGGTGTAAGGTTTTTAGACATTTTATTTATCGAATTGCTTTCCTATGAAAAAAGCCTGCGAATATACCGTGCATAGAAATGAGGTGCCAAATTATATTTCCACCAAGAAAATTCAAGATAACACCTTCAATTTCTGCCCGACTTCAGTGAATGCATCTACCGCTTCATCTAGTTGATGAATTTCCATTGCTGCAGATATTTGAACGCGAATTCTTGCTTCCCCCTTGGGCACAACAGGATAGAAAAAGCCGATCACATAAATACCTCTTTCTAATAATTCAGCAGCCATATTTTGGGCCAGGATGGCGTCATAGAGCATAACTGGTACTATGGGATGGTCACCCTCTTTAATATCAAATCCAGCAGCCCTTATTTTTTCCCGGAAATAGAGCGTATTTTTTTCCAGTTTATCACGGAGAACTGTGGTAGCTGAAAGCATATCAAACACCTTTATACCAGCAGCTACAATGCTAGGTGCTAAGGTATTGGAGAAAAGATAGGGTCGCGAGAGTTGCCGCAGCATATCGATAATTTCTTGTCTCCCGGTCGTAAAACCCCCTGAAGCACCTCCCAACGCCTTTCCCAGTGTAGAAGTCCATACATCCACTTTATCCATCACGCCATGATATTCTGCAGAACCACGCCCGGTCTGGCCTATAAATCCAGTGGCGTGAGAGTCATCTACCATGACCAAGGCATCATATTTATTTGCCAATTCGGTAATTTCATCTAGCTTGGCAATATAGCCATCCATGGAAAAAACGCCATCCGTAGCAATCATTCGCAGGCGGTTATCCTGTGCTGCCTGAAGTTTGATCTCCAGATCGGTCATGTCACTATTATTATAGCGAAATCGTTGAGCTTTGCAGAGTCGAATTCCATCTATGATGGAGGCATGATTCAAGGCGTCTGATATTATTGCATCATCTGGTTCTAATAATGTTTCAAATAGACCGCCATTAGCATCAAAACATGATGTGTACAGAATGGTGTCTTCGGTGTTAAAAAATTTTGAAATCTTTCGTTCCAGTTCCTTATGGATGTCCTGTGTACCGCATATAAAGCGAACAGAAGACATACCGAAACCATGATTTTCCAGTGCATCTTGCGCAGCAGCTTTTATTTCTGCATTATCCGATAAGCCCAAATAGTTGTTGGAGCAAAAATTGAGGACTTCGCCGCCTTCACGGGTAGCAATTGTAACACCTTGTGGTGTGGTAATTGTTCGTTCTTTTTTATATAGACCTTCTGCTTTTATTTCAGCCAATTTAGCACTGAAAATATTCTCTGGTTTGTTCATACTAGTCCCAGTTTAGTATTACTTTACCACATTGACCGGTATCAACCATTTCAAAAGCTTGTTGGAAGTCCTCAGCTTTAAATTTGTGGGTAATAATTGGTAACACATCCAAGCCACCACGTATGAGCTGGGTCATTTTGTACCATGTTTCAAACATCTCTCTACCGTAAATACCTTTTATTCTGAGACCTTTAAATATGATATTATCCCAATTGACCAATGTATCATTAGGCAATATACCCAGGAGCGCAATTTTTCCACCATGGTACATGGTGCGAATCATGTCCTGTAGGGCACTGGGATTGCCTGACATTTCCAAGCCAATATCGAATCCACTGGAAATTTTCAATTCGCTGAAACAATCTTCAATTTTTTCATTCTGAATATTCACAATTCTATCGGCACCCATTTTAGCAGCAAGTTCCAAACGGTAATCATTGATATCACTCACTACAACATTGCGCGCACCAAGGTGTTTGCATATGGAGGTTGCCATACATCCGATTGGGCCTGCCCCAGTTATTAGAACGTCTTCTGCTACCATACTGAAACTCAAAACACAGTGTACTGCATTTCCCAGCGGATCAAAAAAGGCGGCAACGTCCGTATTAATGTCATTGTGTACAGGCCATACGTTGCTTTCCGGTAACGTCATGTATTCAGCAAAAGCACCATCACGTTGGATGCCAATACCAATCGTTTTATGACACAAGTGTCGTGACCCGGCACGGCAGTTACGGCAGTAACCGCAGGTTATATGTCCTTCACCGGAAACTATATCACCTTTTTTATAATGGGTTACCCCCAGACCTATCTCTTCAACAACTCCTACGAATTCATGACCGATAATTAACGGTAGCTTAATGGTTGACTGGGACCATTCATCCCAGTGATATATATGCAGATCGGTACCACAAATCGCCGTTTTTATAATTTTTATCAATACATCATTGGTGCCAATTTCAGGTATTGGCATTTGTTCCAGCCAAAGACCCTCCTCTGGAGATTTTTTTACTAATGCTTTCATGAAACTCATAGTGAGAACATAATAAAATTTAGCAATGTTATCATTGTCTTAAAATTTATGCAAATTGCGATGTATTACTAACTTGAATAATATGATATTTAGGGATGTAACCAGCTTGTTAAACCTTGGAGAGACAATTAAATTTATCTTGTTTTCTTGATACATAATACAATCCTTAAATCTGCAATATGACCAAAATTATTGCCCTAACGAATCAAAAAGGCGGTGTTGGTAAAACAACTTCAGCAGTTAATATTGCTGCAAGTTTGGCCGTGAGTGAGATCAAAACGTTATTGATTGATATGGATCCCCAGGCAAATACCACCACCGGTATAGCAGAAATTATTGAAAAGCGCGCCGAAAATACCATTTATGAGACATTGGTGGATGAAATACCAATTAAAGATACTATTACAAAAACTACCTTTAATTATCTTGATGCAATTCTATCAACGAATGACTTGGTCGGCGCAGAGATTGAATTGGTTAGTGTTATCGCCCGGGAATTAGAACTGAAAAAAGCATTGGCAAAGGTCAAAAGGATATACGACTATATAATCATTGATTGTCCCCCTTCACTGGGTTTACTCACACTTAATAGCCTGACGGCTGCTAATGCTTTAATTATCCCTATTCAGGCAGAGTATTATGCACTGGAGGGACTGGGTCAGCTGCTGAATACCATTCGATTGGTACAACAGCATTTAAACAAGAATTTGAAAATTGCGGGTGTTTTAGTTACAATGTTTGATGGTCGATTAAACTTATCTAAACAAGTACTTGGTGAGGTAAAAGGTTATTTTGGTGATAAATTATTTAAAACGGTCATTCATCGCAATGTACGACTGGGTGAGGCACCTAGTTTTGGGAAACCGGCATTATTATACGATGCCAATTCAGTAGGAGCGCAGGATTATATGACACTTGTAGAGGAGATAATTACAAATGGCTGCTAAACGGTTGGGAAGAGGTCTTGAAGCATTGATACATGGTCCCGAAAAGGCGGATTTAGGCCGTCCAGGAGTAACAGAGATGCCTATAGAAAATATTGTTGCTAATCCACTGCAACCCCGGAAAGACGGTCTGGATGAAAAAAGTCTTGAGGAATTAATCGCGTCAATTAAGCAAAAGGGTGTGATAACACCGATTACTGTTCAACAGGACGAAGATAACTTTATTCTTATTGCTGGAGAACGACGGTTACGCGCATCCAAGTTGGCGGGGTTAAAACAGATACCAGGCTATGTGGTAACTATTTCAGATGAATCTGAAATGATGGAAATAGCATTGATCGAAAATATTCAGCGTGAAAATCTCAATCCGATCGATGAAGCAGAAGGGTATGCAATTCTACAAAGCAAATTCAACCGATCACAGAGTGATATAGCAAGTGCAGTGGGTAAAAAGCGGGTCACAATTTCAAATGCATTACGGTTATTAAAATTACCTAGTGATATAAAAAATAGTCTTCGGGACAGAAAGGTTTCAGCTGGTCACGGCCGTGCAATTTTAATGATGAAAACAGCAGCAGGAATGATGAAACTATATAAGATGATTATCGAAGAGGCTCTTAGTGTACGGGCGGCTGAGGAGATTGCTAAAGGTCAATCAACCAAAAAGTCAAAACACACCAGCAGGAAATCACTTGTGACCAATCCCCAGATAAGGAGTGTTGAAAATGAACTTATTACGGTCCTGGGTACAAAAGTACGGCTGCATTATTCCAAAAAAGGTGGGAAGATTGAAATACAATTTTTTTCTGATGATGATTTGGATAGGGTATTAGATTTATTAAGGTCAATAGAATAAACTAGCAATGAAGCCCGATAAATACACTGTATTGCTTATCCCTGATAACGAATCCGCGGGCAAAAGTTTTACATTTAGACGCCGCTGGTTTGTTTTGATCGTTACAATGACTATTGCAATAATTACCTCAATCGGAGTTGCGGGATACTTTTTTATTCCTCGAGCTTTAGATTATCAAAGAATGAAAAGTGGGTATAATGAATTGGTGACAGAAAGATCTAAAGTTATGAATTTATACCACGATCTACAGCGCTTGCAACAGATGGAAGGATTATTGCGGAAGAACCTTGGTGCGGATCTGGAACTATCTGGATATGAAGAAAATCTTGGCGGTTTGGTGGAAAATGATGCAAAAAGCGATGATGTAAAATATTCAACAGATCGAATCAGTAATATTCCCACTAAAGCGCCTATTGATGGTTATGTAACCCAGCGGATGGTAGTTCGACCCCATGCTTGGAAAAATAATCATTATGGGATCGATATTTCCGTTCGGGAGGGAGACCCCGTTGTAGCCTCAGCAGCAGGTATAGTTATATTTTCTGGTTGGTCAACAGATTTAGGTAATATGGTCATACTTTTTCATGGAAATGACTATTTTACATTTTATGGCCATAATCAGGTAAATCTCATCGAGAAACGAGATATTGTAAAACGCGGCGATGTTATATCACTTGCAGGAAATACTGGTATATCTTCTGGACCACATTTACATTTCGAAGTGTGGGAAGGATCAAATCCTTTGGATCCATTAGAATTCTTCCCTGAGTATAAAGATAAAGATTTAAGCGCAGAATAGTATGGCAAAGATTGATTTCAAAAATGTACAGACGATGATTGGTGCCGAAGCAGTTGTAAATGGTCCAATTAAATTGCGTGGCGGAATCATTATATATGGTAAAGTCTACGGGGATATCCATACGGATGGACCGGTACGCATTACCATCTCAGGAGAGGTAATAGGTGATGTCCAGGCCAGCGATGCGCACATTGGTGGTAGTATACATGGCAATGTTACCGTTTCTAATAGAATAGTACTAGGTCGCAAGTCAGAGTTAAAAGGGGATTTGATTTACCGCAGCCTTGTAATAGAAGATGGTGCACAATTCGAGGGATCTTGCAGCGTTATCGGTGTTAAGAAGGATGCGTCAGGTTCGTTAGTATCCAAAGCGAAACCCCGGTTTACTATGGCCTCACCATCTTCTGAGCCAAATGCCTGATCCAAAGGAATCTTACTCCAATCGATCTTTTTACTATTTTCAACAATTCTTAGCTAAATCAGGTCCAGCCGCATCCGCATCCTATGCTCTTATTGGTGCCGTATTGTTGTTTTCTCTTGTTGGGTATTTTATTGATAATCATTACCAGTCATCACCCTGGTTTACCCTTGGTGGTACATTCCTAGGAATATTAGTTGGGTTTTATGAATTGGTAAAAGTAATATGGTCAAAATAAGTGATGAAATTAACTATATATATTAGCATGGCTTGTGTTGGTACCTGGGGATTATTAAGCGCAGCGTTGCCCGATTATGTAAAAGAGATATTTCTAGGGATGGTAATACCTTGGTCTATATCATTAATTTCTATTGTGAAAACCCGTTCTGTATATAATCTGAACCCGGAAAAACTTATAAAACATATGACTACAGCTATGTTGATAAAGATGATGTCTTATGGTCTCTTGTTGATTATAATTTTCACTTTTATATCTTTTAACCCCTTGCCTTTTATTATTAGCTTCACCGGCTATTTTTTAGCGCTCCACATAACAGAAGCATTTACGTTAAGGTTAATTATCAAACAAAAACCAATATAATCTGTCATTGATATACTATGTTAGTTAGTACTGGTGAACAAAATTCAGGTGGTGCAATGGAACAAGTCGGTGATAATATCATTCGCCACGTTTCAAACTCTGATATAGACCACCCAATATTCTCGTTCCCGCATTTGTTTCATATTGACCCTACTCATCCACTATATTCATGGTTAGCGGCAATGTCTGTTACCAAACATGTACTTATGTTATGGATTGTTGCCTTAACTGTTGGTTTGGTTGTAATCCTTCCTATTCAAAGATATGTTCAGCAACGCAGATTAATACCCACCGGACTTATGAATGCACTCGAATTAATAGTTTCCTTTGTCCGTGATTCAATAGTGAAACCAAATGTAGGACCAAAGTGGGTGAATAGCTGGGCACCCCTGATTCTAACTTTTTTATTTTTCATATTTTTTGCCAATGCGATTGGTATGATCCCAATTTTTGATGTATTGGGTGTAATAAATAGATTTATATTTCATGTTCCGGCTAATGACAGCCATAATTTTATCAATGGATTACTTCATGGCGGACCAACGGCTACAGGTAATTTCAATGTGACAGCTGCGTTGGCAATTATTACTTTCCTATCTATTATTATTGCTGGCACCAAAGCACATGGATTTATACAGCACTGGAAGAATCTTGTACCGCATGGATTACCTGGTTTCGTTTATGTAATCCTCATTCCAATTGAAATTATCGGAATGTTTGTGAAACCCTTTGCCTTAACAATGCGTTTAGCGGCCAATATGACTGGTGGGCACATTGCATTGCTTGCAATTCTATCTTTTATGGCCATATTTGCGGATATGTTTCACAGTGTATCGGCCGGACTTGGTGTTGCCCTAATATCTGTTCCCCTGGCAGCTGCTATTTCAGGGCTGGAAATAATTGTAATTATAGTACAGGCGTATGTATTTACGCTTTTATCGGCTGTGTTTATTGGCATGGCCATTAATGTTCATCATTAAATAAGAAAACATGGAGGTATAATAATGGAAGTTATTCATTATTTCGGAGCAGCTCTTGGCCTTGGCCTTATTGTTATTGGCGCTGGATTGGGAATTGGTCGGTTAGCAGCAGCAGCAGCAGATGGGATTGCTCGTCAACCAGAAGCAACAGATAAGATTACTGGTGCCGTAAACTTACCACTCTTTCTACTTGAAGGTGTGGCTATTTTGGCAGAAGTATTTGTACTCCTCATTGTATTAATGAAATAAGCAGTAATTAAAAACATTACAAGAGGAGCCAGGTATGGATAATCCCCTAGTTCAATTGGACCCAGGTCTATTCGTCTGGACAATTATTACGTTCCTGATATTACTTGGTGTTTTAACCAAGTTTGCTTGGAAACCGCTATTAAAAGTGCTGGAGACCCGTGAAAATGAGATTTCGCAATCTCTTAAAGATGTGGAAAAAGCAAAACAAGAGTTGGATCGTCTCAGTGCAGAAAGTGATGAAATAATTGCCAAATCCCATTCAGAAGCACAGGGAATAGTGAGTGAGGGTAAAAAAGCAGCTGAGCAATTAACAGCAGCCACTCTAAATAAAGCAAAAGAAGAAGCAATGGCTAATTTGTCTGCGGCAAAAGACCAAATAAAAATAGAGCGCGATAAAGCGATTGTAGAAATAAAAGGTGAAGTTGTAAACCTTTCACTTTCTATTGCTGAGAAGTTGGTGAATAAAAATCTTAGTAAAGAAGATAATAAATCACTTATTGATGAATCATTGAAAAATGTGAAGGGGTATGAAGCGTAGATCAAATTCAAAAAATATGGCTGCTGCACTTTTAGTAGTTGCCAGGAAAATTGATGCTGTGGATGAAGTCCAAAGGTCAATAAAACTGGTATTAGAATTATTGAAAAAAGATGCACAATTCCGTGCTTTTATGCAGTCCAAACGATTCACAACTGAACAAAAAACAGAGGTAATTAGATTCGGTTTACAGGATGCTTGTCATCCAATACTACAGGAATTACTCATTATTGAGATCGATGAAAATCCAACTATTTTATTGCGTGATCTATCGTATTTCTTTGATGCTATGGCAAAAGATGAGTTGAATATTGTTCCGGTGACAGCTCATGTAGCAGATGAATTATCCGTTGATGAAGTAGCGGATTTACAAAAAACACTTGAAAAGAGCATTGGAAAAAATACTGAATTGGATTTAATAGTTGATCCAAGCTTGTTGGGGGGTATAAAACTAAGGATTGATAATACGTATCTAGACGCTTCAATAAGAGCTAAAATGGATAATCTAAGGAGAGATTTACTCCAATAATCATTTTCATTAAGGAATATTATGGAAATAAAGACAGAAAACATTACAGCATTATTAAAAGAACAAATCGCAAAGTTTGAGGGCACCGTTGAGGTTAGTGAAGTTGGAGAAGTGATATCAGTTGGCGATGGTGTAGCGCGGGTGACTGGTTTAGAGAATGTAATGAGTTCAGAATTAGTTGAACTACCAAATGATACTTTTGGCATGGCGCTAAATCTGGAAGAAGATAATGTTGGTTTGGTACTATTTGGTGATAGTAGCCTTGTGAAAGAAGGTGACCTTGCCAAGCGCACTGGTCGAGTAGTCGAGGTGCCGGTAGGGGAAGCAATGGTAGGTCGTGTTGTCAACTCATTGGGTCAACCCATTGATGGAAAAGGGGCGATAGATGCGAAAGATTCTTTACCGATCGAACGAAAGGCATTGGGCGTAATGGCACGTCAACCGGTGAAGCAACCGCTTCAAACAGGTATAAAACCTATTGATAGTATGATTCCTATTGGACGGGGACAGCGTGAATTGATCATTGGTGACCGTCAAACTGGAAAAACAGCCATTGCAGTTGATACAATCATCAACCAAAAATATACTCATGAGACAGAAGATCCAGTTTATTGTATTTATGTAGCCATAGGTCAGAAAGGATCAACCGTTGCTTCAATCGTGGCTGAACTTGAAGCCAATGGGTCCATGGATTATACCACTATTGTTGCTGCAAATGCATCTGATGCTGCTCCATTACAATTCATTGCTCCATATTCTGGGTGTGCCATGGGAGAGTATTTTCGCGATAATGGCAAGCATGCTCTAATAATTTATGATGATCTATCTAAACAGGCAGTTGCTTATCGGCAAATGTCTCTTGTGTTGCGTAGACCCCCGGGCCGTGAAGCGTATCCGGGAGATGTGTTTTATCTCCATAGCCGCCTGCTGGAACGTGCTTCCAAATTATCAGATGACCTGGGCGGTGGTTCACTGACTGCACTACCCATTATTGAAACACAGGAGGGTGATGTTGCCGCTTATATTTCTACGAACGTGATATCCATTACAGATGGTCAGATCTATCTGGAGACAAATTTATTTAACTCTGGTGTGCGTCCGGCTATTGATGTGGGTCTATCCGTTTCGCGGGTGGGTGGTAATGCACAAATTAAAGCAATGAAGAGTATTGCCGGCACCTTACGGTTGGATCTGGCGCAGTTCAGGGAATTGGAAGCATTTTCCAAATTTGGTTCTGATTTGGACAAAGCTACTTTAGCGCAATTAACCCGTGGAGCATGTATGGTGGAGGTACTTAAACAGAAACAATATTCGCCAATGGATGTGGATAAACAAATCGCGATAATATTTGCCGGTACCAAAGGACATCTAGATGATATTCCAGTAGACAAAATTGCAGAATTTGAAACGGGGCTTTTTGATTATCTTGATGCCAATAATACGAAGGATTTAAAAGTCATTCGGAATGAAGGTACGATTACTGATGAAGTGGGTGACGCTTTGGAAAAAGCAATTAGTGACTTTAAGAAAGGATTCATGGCCTAATTAAATAATGGCTAATCTTAAGGACATACGGGATCGTATTAAATCTGTAAAGAGTATACAAAAAGTAACTAAGGCGATGAAGATGGTAGCGGCGGCCAAAATGCGTAAAGCTCAGGAACGAATGGAACAGGCTCGACCATATACCCATCGCTTAACAGAAGTAATTCATCATCTATTACCAGATGTTGATCGCGAACTTTTACCGCTGTTGGATATTCGAGAGATTCAACGGGTAGGGTACATCGTTGTAACATCCGATCGTGGATTGGCAGGCTCTTTCAATACCAATGTCCTTAAGAAAGCGCAGCAGGAAATTGAAGAAATCGGTAAACAAAATGTCGATCTTTTTTGCATCGGGAAAAAAGCGAGAGATCATTTCAAGCGCCGAGATTACAACATCGTACAATCCCACATAGAATTTTGGAACGATCTGGATTTTCCCCATGCCATGAAAATGGGTGAGGGGATCATTAGTCATTTTATAAATGGGGAAGTTGACGAAATCCATGTGGTTTACAATGAATTTGTCAATATAGCTACTCAATCAATTCAGTCTGAGCGGTTACTACCCCTCGAATATGATGATGAAGATAGGATGGCGCACGTAGATCGTCTTTACGAACCCTCCAAAGAAAAATTAGTCAGATCATTAATTCCCAGACATTTAAACATTCAGATGTGGAAATATTTATTGGAATCCTATGCCAGTGAACAAGCGGCACGGATGGTGGCTATGGAAAATGCCACAGATAATGCAGAAGATATGATTAAGGATCTATCCCTTGAATTTAATAAAGCTCGTCAAGCTTCAATTACCAAGGAAATGCTGGAAATTGTTGGCGGAGCTGAAGCATTGAAGTAACAAAGGAATAATTATGGCAACATTTGGAAAAATATCACAAATCATGGGCGCGGTCGTAGATGTAACATTCGAAGATGGAAATTTACCTGAAATAATGAATGCACTAAATGTGGATCGTGGAGATGAGGGGACTCTCGTTTTAGAAGTTGCTCAGCATTTGGGTGATTCTGTTGTACGTACTATTGCAATGGATTCAACAGATGGCTTGGTCCGCGGTGTGAAAGTGGAAGACACAGGTAAACCAATCTCAATGCCGGTAGGGCCAGAAACATTGGGTCGACTTTTTGATGTCACGGGCAATGTAATTGATGGTAAAGGTGATGTAACGACAAAAAAAGAGAACCCAATTCACCGCCCACCACCGAAACATGAGGATTTGAATCCATCTACAGAAATCTTGGTGACTGGAATTAAAGTTGTAGATATGATGGAGCCGTATACAAAAGGTGGCAAAACAGGACTTTTTGGCGGTGCAGGTGTTGGTAAAACGGTATTGATCCAAGAACTCATCAGGAATATTGCCACAGAACATGGCGGATATTCTGTTTTCGCAGGTGTAGGAGAAAGAACAAGGGAAGGAAATGATTTATACAATGAAATGACAGAATCGGGGGTTATAGAGAAAACGACGATGGTTTTTGGTCAAATGAACGAACCGCCTGGCGCAAGATTACGGGTTGCCTTAAGCGGTTTAACTATGGCAGAGTACTTCCGTGATGATGAAGGAAAAGACGTATTATTATTTATCGATAATATCTTCCGCTTTACGCAAGCTGGATCTGAAGTATCTGCTCTACTGGGCAGAATGCCTTCAGCTGTTGGTTATCAGCCTACGCTTGGTACCGAAATGGGTGATCTTCAGGAACGAATTACATCCACAAAGAATGGATCGATTACTTCTGTTCAGGCTATATATGTACCCGCTGACGATCTAACTGATCCAGCGCCAGCAACTGTTTTTGCGCATTTAGATGCAACATCCGTTTTAGAACGTAAGATTGCTGAACTCGGAATTTATCCAGCAGTTGATCCGCTAGCGTCAACCTCCAGAATTCTAGATCCCCGTGTAATTGGTGAAAAACATTATAATACTGCACGCGAAGTACAAGGTGTATTGCAGAAATACAAGGATTTGCAGGATATTATTGCGATCCTAGGGATGGATGAACTATCGGATGATGATAAACTAACGGTTGCTAGAGCTAGAAAGATCCAGAAATTCATGTCACAGCCCTTTTTTGTAGCGGAGCAGTTTACTAACGCCCCCGGAAGATATGTTGAACTCGAAGATACCATAGCTGGTTTCAGTGGGATTCTGGATGGTGAAGTTGATGAATATCCTGAAAATGCCTTTGCCTATGTTGGTACAATTGATGAAGCTATAGAGAAGGGTAAAAAATTAGCAGCCTGATGAGCACATTTAATCTAGATATTGTAACACCAACCCGCAATTTGGATGAGATGGTAGTATCGTATGTGCGCTGCCCAGGGCTCGATGGTTCTTTTGGTATTATGGCAAACCACCAGGAAGGGATATTTAGTCTTGATATTGGTGAAATAATGATTAAAACAAACTCGGAGACTAAATATTACTCCACAAGTGGTGGATTTGCTGAAATTGCCAATGATGGTGTTTGTATTTTAGTTGAGACAGTAGAATCTGCATCGGATATAGATATTTCTCGCGCTGAAGCGGCGCTCCAGCGTGCAAGGGATAGGAAATCTAATTCTGATAAAGAGAATCTTGATCAGGTGCGATTGGAAAGTGCATTATCGAGAGCGTTGATTCGTTTAC
>CAJWGZ010000014.1 GCA_913041075.1 uncultured Fidelibacterota bacterium
ACAGACAAAAAGTAGCGAAGGGTATTTATTCTGGGATAATGCGGTTCAGGAAATCTAGGGAAGAAGTATTGGCTGAAGGTTGATGCCTGATAGTCGACCAATTGGTGTTTTTGATTCAGGCTTAGGAGGACTAACTGTTGCGAAAGCCATAAAAGAAAAATTACCGAATGAAAACATAGTTTACCTAGGCGATACTGCCCGGGTACCCTATGGTAATAAAAGCACATTGTTAGTTACAGGTTACGCTACCCAGATTACGAATTTCCTCCTGGGTGAAAATGCGAAATTAATAGTAGTAGCCTGTAATACAGCATCTGCCCTTGCACTACCAGCATTACAATCTGAATTTCTAGTGCCAATCTTGGGAGTAATTATTCCAGGATCACAAGCTGCGGTTCATGCAACACGTAATAAGCATGTAGGAGTAATTGGTACCACCGCAACAATTAATTCTAATGCTTATACTCAGGCATTGAGGGAAATCGAATCATCGATACAAATTACTGCACAGGCGTGTCCATTATTTGTACCACTTGTGGAGGAAGGTTGGTTGAATGGCCCAGTACCTTCAGAAATAACTGCATCTTACTTAAAAAGTATCAATGTGGCAAATGTTGATACGTTAATCTTAGGCTGTACTCATTATCCACTGTTGAAACCAATGATTCAGGATATTGTTAATGATAATACTGTACTCATTGATTCAGCTGAAACTGTAGCTGAAGAGGTTGCTACTATACTTCTCGAAAAGAAAATGAGTGCAAATAGTAGCAATAAAGGACTATTAAAATGTTTTGTCACAGACTCCCCTATTCAGTTCGAGAGCATAGCTGAACGTTTTTTGGGTTATTCTCTTAATAATGTCCAAACGGTCCCCATTCACTAAAATTGATAATCTTCTAGCACATTTATATGGCTTGCGCCGGCTAGGTATAAAAGTTGGCCTAGAACATACAAATGAGTTGCTACGGCGGTGTGGCAGTCCCCACCGAGGATTAAAAACAATTCATATTGCTGGGACAAACGGAAAAGGATCTACAGCAGCTATGATCCAGGCAATACTGCGTGAAAGTGGTTTAAAAGTGGGTTTGTATACATCACCTCATTTAATAAGGTTCAACGAACGAATTAGAATCAATGGGTTACCCATCTCAGACGAATACATCATTGAATTTATGGCACGATTCAACAGCGTTATTGATGCAGTAGAAGCGACCTTTTTTGAAGCAACCACAGTACTTGCGTTGCATTATTTCTCGAATCAAGAAGTTGATGTTGCCGTGATTGAAACTGGACTGGGTGGAAGATTGGATTCAACAAATGTCATTGACCCAGAATTGACAATTATTACATCCATTGATTTAGATCATCAACAGCTACTTGGTGAAACCCTGATAGATATCGCTGTGGAAAAAGCGGGAATAATAAAAAAACAAACACCAGTTTTAGTCTGTTCCCAAACACCTGAAGTAATGGATGTGATTCGTAAAAAAGCCCAAGAGAGCAATTCACCGATTATATATAGCAACGATCCAAAAAATATTATAATTGACCACCACTCAACAGGTTTTGAATTGGATAAAAAACAATATTTCGTTCCATTAATTGGTGCCCATCAGGCAATAAATGCAGGATTAGCGATTAGGGCAGTAATGCATCACTGCCCTGAAATGAAACAGACAGAAATACAATCTGGCTTGAGTAATACTAAATGGTTCGGCCGTTTTCAACCGCTACTAAAAAAATTGCCTATTTATTATGACGTTGCCCATAACCCCGGTGGGATTCGTACAATTCGTGCTTCCCTAGACACCCTCAATTCGAAAGTTACTAATGGAATAATGGTGCTAAAAAATGACAAACATGTTGATCAAATAGCATTAGCATTAGATGGCTTATTTAATGAATTATTTGTAGCCAGCATACCAGAATCAGACTTAATGGATGAACAATTGTTATTTAATGCGTTAAAAGCTCAAAACCTGAATTGCAATATTATGGATTCAATAGAAAAAGGATACACGTACCTATATGACCGCGCATTAAAAGGTGAAAATGGTATCATTTTTGGTAGTCATTATGTGGCAGAATCAATTTTCAATTATTTTGAAATTAATTTTGACAATGGAAGTATATAGTGTAAGTTATAGCACTGGGTGGCTTCAAAGCGCACACGCATTTTCCCCCTATTGATTTTTTAAGAATATACTAAGCATTTAAAGGAACTATCTTTATGGATGTTAATGAACTACAGTCCCAAAAAATTGGGGATTTAACTAAATTTGCTCAAGAACTGGAGATTGAGGAGTTCGCAGGTCTAAGCAAACAGGAATTGATCCTAAGTATCCTGGAAGCTCATAATAAAAAAGAAGGTATTATGCAGGCCCGCGGAGTTTTGGAAGTGTTAAAGGAAGGTTACGGTTTTTTACGCAGTCCGGATTTTAATTATCTTCCTGGCCCAGATGATATTTATGTAAGTCCATCACAAATAAAACGTTTTGGTTTACGAACTGGACATCAGGTGTATGGAGAAATACGACCTCCAAAACAAAAAGAACGATTTTACGCACTCTTAAAGTTAGAGTCTGTGAATGACCATCCTGCGGAGGAGGTAAAAAAAACAACTCTATTCGATAATTTTACACCTCTATACCCAGAAGAGAAGTTTAATCTTGAAGTAGACAAAAAAGACATGTCTACCCGCATAATGGATCTTATATCACCCATTGGTAAAGGTCAGCGCGGGCTAATAGTCGCCCAACCAAAAACAGGTAAAACGATCCTTTTACAGAAAATTGCTAATGCTATAAGAACTAATCATCCCAATACAAAATTACTCATCCTGTTGATCGATGAACGACCAGAGGAAGTAACAGATATGAAACGTAGTGTAGATGCTGAAGTAGTAAGCTCGACCTTTGATGAACCGCCAGGACGACATGTTTCTGTTGCTGATATGGTCATTCAAAAAGCAAGGAGATTGGTAGAGTTTGGAGATGACGTTGTAATTCTCCTGGATAGTCTTACTCGTCTAGGGAGAGCACATAACGCTGTAATTCCACACAGTGGAAAAATTCTTTCCGGCGGTGTGGATGCAAATGCGCTGAGAAAACCGAAACAATTTTTTGGTGCTGCAAGGAATACTGAAGAAAGCGGTAGCTTGACAATTATCGCTACAGCGTTAATTGATACGGGTAGCCGTATGGATGATGTAATCTTCGAGGAATTCAAAGGTACCGGGAATATGGAATTGGTTCTCGATCGCCGTCTGAGTGATCGCAGAATATTCCCCTCATTTGATTTAGTACGTTCAGGCACTAGAAAAGAAGAATTACTGCTTGATAAAAAAACACTGGCGAGGATGTATATACTGCGGAAATTATTAAATGAAATGAATACCATTGAATCAATGGAGTTTCTGCAAGAAAGGATGAAAAGGACGAAGACCAACGAGGAGTTTCTGGACACAATGAGCCAATAGTTTGTAACTTTTATATCGATTTTAATTGTTGAGGTATAATTATGGTTTCTAATGGCCCTGAAAGCAGGGCAGTTTTAGCTACCTTGATCACTGATAAACCTGTAAAGAAAACAGCCTATCAAGTCAAGGGAGTCTTTATTCGACATTATCCTGACCTGGATATTATCCCTATGTTAAATGGTAAATATCGCGATCGTTATTTATATCCCAGAGTACAGGTAAAAGTACTAAATGAACAAATCTATATTATTGGTGTTGGGGATGGGTCTGATTGTGTATTACAGTTAATTGATAAAATTAGTACGCTGGATTTTGGCAATATTACTTTTGAGGTTAATGATAAAAATATTATCGATATGATGGATCAATTTCAACAAGCTGATCAATTAATACGCTATCGGTTTGTTACCCCCTGGGTTGCACTTAATCAGACTACTGGCCGTAAATACAGAGCGTTAAATAATTCGGAACGGGTGAATTTCCTCAACAAATTATTAGGGCAAAATATTGTATTTATCGCCAAAGAACTTAGTGTCGATCTGGAAGATAAAGTTTTCACTAAAGTAAATTTAAGTTCCTTATTTCCTAAGCCTGTGGATGAAAATAACTGGGGCGCATTTTCTGGTGAGTTTAGTACGAATTTTAATCTCCCCAATTATATTGGTTTAGGAAATGGTATTACTCGTGGGTATGGCGCTATTTATGGTTTATTTAATCCACAAGAATTTAATTTTGAAAAAGACAATTCTACGGTAAATCCTAGTAATAAAGATGCAGAAAGTGATAAAATGAGCGTGGCATCAGAACTGAATGGAATCAACGTAGATGATATTCCCAAATCAAGACGGAAAAAACTGAAACAGAAAAAGGGAAAAAAAAGACACAGGTCAAAAAAGTTGCTATCTGAAGAGTTTGACATCGAAGAAAATGTACCGGAGGCTAAACGTAGGCGGAAACTTGGTGGAAAAAGAGATAATACAAAATTGGAAGATCGACCGGATAATGAAGAACCCAATTTCAATACGGCAGCATATCACAAAAAACAACATGAAATATAAAGGATTTTTACATTGAATTTTTCTGATCGCGTCAAGCGTGTAAAACCATCTTTTACATTAGAAATGACTAGCCGAGCGGCTGAATTACGTGCAAAAGGTGTTGATGTAATCAATTTTAGCGTTGGGGAGCCAGATTTTAATACGCCAGATCATATCATCAGGGCTGGTAAGGAAGCGATGGACAATGGTTTTACTAAATATACTGCTGGATCCGGCATGATTGAATTGCGTGAAGCAATATGTGAAAAACTCGAGCGCGATAACGAATTATACTATGATCCAAATCAAGTGTTAGTTTCCAATGGAGAAAAACAAAGTTTATTTACTGCATGTCAGGTTCTGTTTCAACAAGGCGATGAGGTCATTATTTTTTCACCTTATTGGGTATCATTTCCAGAATTCGTCCGCTTAGCGGATGCCGAACCTATAATTGTAAAAACAGATCCAAATAATCAGTTTGAGCCGGATTTTGATGATTTACAGTTAAAAATTACAAATAAAACCAAGGGAGTAATCATCAATTCACCATCCAACCCAACAGGGGGCGTATGGTCTGAAGAGGCAATAATTAAAATTCTGGAAATGTCTGCGCAGAATAATTGGACGGTTATTTCTGATGAATGCTACGAACAATTAGTATTTGATGGAAAATTTGTTAGTACCCAGAAGTTAAATTCGTATGAAACCAATGTATTGACCTGCATGAGCTTATCAAAAACATATGCTATGACAGGCTGGCGCATTGGTTATGCAGTTGGTGATATGGATATCATAAAAGCGATGAGCAAGTTACAAGGCCAGGCCACCTCATGTGCGAACTCAATTGGTCAAAAAGCAGCGATAGCTGCTTTAACAGGCGATCAAGAACCCGTCGAGTTTATGAGAAATAAATTTAAAGGACGACGTGATTTAATGGTGGAATTACTACGGAAAATTCCAGATATAAGTTGTTCGGTGCCAGGCGGAGCATTTTATGTATTTCCTGATTTTTCACACTACTTGAACAAATCTGCAAATGGTCATATTTTACACGATTCTTTCGCACTCTGTGATTATATCTTGGATTCAGCTGAAGTAGTGACTGTGCCAGGAGATGGCTTTGGTGCCCCCGGGCATATTCGATTTTCTTGTGCTACGAAAAAAGATACAATTAGAGAAGGTATAGATCGCGTTGCAAAAGTATTAAACGATTTAAATTAAAGGAGGGAATATAATGAAAAAAGGAATCCACCCAGATTACCACCCGGTTGTCTTTGTTGATTCTGCGACAGGTGATGAGATTTTAACCCGGTCCACTATAATAAGTGATGAAAAGCGAGAGATTGAGGGTGTAACTCATTACGTTGTTTACTGTGATATCACATCTTTTACACATCCGTTTTATACTGGTAAACAAAAATTAGTAGATACTGCAGGTCGCATTGAAAAATTTCAAAAGAAGTACAAAAAAACAGCACAATAACTAAAAAAATAATACTATGGCTTCCAAAACAGTTTTCTCTGTGTAGGAAGCCATTTTTCATTTATGCGTAACTGGATAATATTAATTATGAAACCTGCTATTTTGGTTGGAGGCCAAGCAGTGATCGAAGGCGTAATGATGCGCGTGCCGGGAGCCTATGCTACTGCCGTGAGAGACCCTAAGGGTAACGTTCATATTGACCGCCATAAGTTTACTTCAGTAACTGAACATTCAGCATTTTGGAAAAAACCTGTATTTCGTGGTATGGCTGCCTTATTTGAAGCCATGAAAATGGGGATGGCCACGCTACAATGGTCAGCTGACATTGCAATACCTGATGAATCTGAGAAAAATAAAAACAACAGAGTCTCTGATTTCTTTTCTACCATTTTAGCAGTTGGCCTGGCAATTTTGTTATTTCTCATTCTACCTTATTGGATTACTACAGAATTATTGCACCTAGAAAAGAACGCATTGCCATTCAATGCTGCTGCTGGTGTTATACGTATAGTATTTTTTGTTCTTTATCTCCTTTTAATTTCTTTGATGAACGATGTTAAACGGCTTTTTAGTTATCATGGTGCCGAGCACAGGGTAGTATATAATTTTGAATCTGGAAGGGATATTTCAATCAGTGATGCCCAATCTTTTCCTACGCAGCACCCACGTTGCGGAACAAGTTTTATGTTTATTGTATTGCTATCTGCTATTATTGTTTTTGCCCTTATCGATACGCTGATATTGGCTGTTTTTGAAACGATCAATTTGCCGATGCGATTATTATTTCATCTGCCATTAATACCTTTGGTTGCCGGTGTGTCCTATGAGTTGATAAAATTGTCAGTTCGACACGGTGATAAAATGTTTGTACGATTACTTCAAACTCCTGGTTTATGGTTACAATTAATCACAACACGCCCGCCAGACGATGCAATGGTAGAGGTAGCCATAACAGCGTTGGAATCTGCATTTGGGGACCAGCTAAATGATTTAAAGGGCAAAGAATTTATCGCTGAGGCAATAGGATGAAGGACAAGCTAGCCCAAATAATCACAAGGCATGATGAACTGGAAGCCCGATTGGCGGACCCAGCTATTATATCTGATCCAGAACGATTAAAAGACATAGCCCGGGAACACAGTCAGGCGCATGTTATCGTACCTAAAGCTAGTCAGTTTCTGAGTTTGCTCGAGCAGCTTGATGAACATAAGATCATTATAGATGGGGATGATGACGAATTGAAAGAGCTAGCTATGGAAGAATTACCTAAAATGGAGCAGGAATTAGCCGACTTGGGAAATGAATTAAAAGTTTTACTTATACCCCGGGATCCTAATGATGATAAAAATACGATTGTGGAGATACGCGCAGGTACTGGTGGGGAAGAAGCTGCCTTGTTCGCTGCCGATCTTTTCCGTATGTATAGTAGGTATGCTGAGCGAAACAATTGGTCGCGTGATATTATTGCCAGTAATGGTACAGGTATAGGCGGATTTAAGGAAATAATATTCTCTATGAAGGGTACTTCCGTATATGGTGTGATGAAATTTGAAAGTGGTGTCCATCGGGTACAGCGCGTTCCTAAGACAGAAACCGGTGGACGCCTGCATACCTCAGCAGCTACTGTGGCCGTATTGCCGGAAGCAGAGGATGCAGAAATCAATATCAAGGAAATTGATTTAAAAATAGATACTTTTAGAGCAAGTGGTGCCGGAGGTCAGCATGTCAACAAGACAGAATCAGCCATAAGAATTACCCATATCCCAACAGGTCTAGTTGTAACATGTCAGGATGAAAAATCTCAGCATAAAAATCGCACTGCCGCATTGAAGGTTCTTAAATCTCGACTTTTAGCACAGGAAAAAGAACGGCTGGCTCAAGAAAGAGCGGATGTAAGAAAGTCAATGGTTTCCACCGGTGATAGATCAGCAAAAATTAGAACATATAATTTTCCACAAGGACGGATAACGGATCATCGTATCAATTTTACTTCTTACCAATTGGAAAACATTATGGATGGCGATTTAAATGAAATTATTGAACAGTTAAAAATTGCTGATCAACAAGTGGCCTTACAAGCAGACTAAAGCTGTGGATATGCCCGTAATTAAAAATAAAGTCTGGCGGGTGATCGATTTAATCAATTGGGCCGATGAATATTTTTCATTAAAGGGGTTTGATAATCCCCGTCAAGAAATTGAATGGATGCTAACAGATATACTAGATTGTGAAAGATTTGATTTATATCTTCGATTTGAAGAACCCTTGACTAGTGATCAGCTGGAACTACTGCACCAATGGGTTAAACGACGGGTCAAAAAAGAACCCCTACAGTATATTACAGGACACTGTGAATTCTATGGCCGTACATTTATCGTCAACAAAGATGTATTCATACCCCGGCCGGAGACAGAACGACTCGTGGATGTTGCGATTGCTATACTTAAGGCAGCTAATAAACCTACTGTTTTGGATATGGGCACAGGCACAGGCTGTATCGCTGTATCTCTGGCGAAGGAAATCCCCAACTCTAAGATCACGGGCATAGATATATCTACTGTAGCAATAGAAGTAGCTAAAATCAATGCAGATGTTCACCATGCAACAGTTCAGTTTGAAGAAATGGATTTTTTAATGAATCCATATAATAAAAAATTTGATATGATTATTTCTAATCCACCATACATACCACTTGTCGAAATGAATACTTTAATGGATGATGTGCGTTTATTTGAGCCCCATTTTGCATTAAGTGATGGAGTGGATGGTTTATTGTTTTATCAACGGTTCGCAATGGTGGCGCCAGCCATGATCAATTCTGGTGGCCACCTGATTCTTGAAGTAGGTTTAAATACACACCCCAACTATGTGTTGGAGGTATTCGATAAGGCATCATTCTATGACCAAACACTTATTCCGGACCGAAACGATGATCCTAGAGTATTAAAGGTTACAGTAAATTGAATTTTATTTTAGGTTTTATCAAGTTACTTCGTCCTTTAAACATTGCAGTAGCTGCCTCTGCTGTATTAGTAAGCGCATATATTTTGGGTGTTTATGAACAATACTATATACTAACCTGTGTTGTTATAGTTGTCATTGCCTATAATGGTGCTGCAAATGCGTTTAATGATTATTGTGATTATGAAATTGATTTAATCAATCGACCAAACAGACCATTGAGCCGTGGAATGATCACTAGTTTTCAGGCGCTGAGTTTTGCGGTAATATTATTTGCAATAGGTTCTGTTACTGCATTTCAGCTGCCGTTTTATGCAATGCTAACCGCTGTTGGTATCGCTATGCCATTGATTATTATCTATAGCCTACGTTTAAAAGGAACACCGCTATTAGGTAACATCACTGTTGCAGTGATCCTGGGGTTGACATTTGTTTTTTGCGGTTTAGCATTTAATAAGCTTGGCCCCATGGTTATACCGGCAATACTTGCTTTTGGATTAACGCTTGTTCGTGAATTGATAAAGGATATTGCTGATGTGGAAGGAGATAATTCCGCTGGTTTAAAAACATTACCCCTTGTTATAGGTGAAAATAAGGCAATTACTGTTGCGGTGATTAACACTGTTTTAATTGGATTGGGAGCATTGCTCCCCTATTTTTTCCATATTTATGGGAAATATTATCTTATCCTCTTGGTAATTGGAGTTGAGATTCCTTTAGCTATGATCGTAGTTTTATTTATGAAATCACCATCTATATCTACGGCCAGGCAGAGCGCAAAATTGTTAAAGTTCAGCACCATAATTGGATTAACTGCCATTTTAGTTGATTATTATGCCAGCTGAATTCGTCCACCTTCACAATCATTCTGACTATAGCTTACTTGATGGTGCGCAAACGGTCCAGACCTTAGTCAATACCATTGATGACTTGCAAATGGATGCAGTGGCCCTGACAGAGCATGGCAATATGTTTAGTGCGGTAAGTTTCTACAATAATGCCAATAAAACCGGCATTAAACCTATTGTTGGCAGCGAGGTCTATGTTGCTGTTAACAACCGTTTTGATAAAAAACCTCGCGCTGAAGGTGGCTGGGGTAACAATCATTTAATATTACTGGCACAAAATTACACGGGTTATAAAAATCTAATGAAATTAATCACAATGGGCTATTTGGAAGGTTTCTATTATCGTCCCCGTATTGATAAGGATATACTCCGCGAATTCAGCGATGGTCTGATATGTATGTCAGCGTGTTTGAAGGGTGAAGTGCCAGAAAAATTGGTTAATAATGATTGGGACGGAGCCAAGGAAACGGCACTAGAATATGCTGAAATTTTTCCTGACAGATATTTTTTAGAAGTGCAGAACCACGGTATTGACCAGGAGCAGGTTAATATTAAAAAAACGAAAAAACTCGCCAGCGAATTGGGTCTTCCATTAGTTGCTACGAATGATGCCCATTATGCAAAACATGACCATTGGGAGGCACATGATATCCATATTTGTCTCGGCACCGGCAAGGAAAGAGATGATCCGAACAGATTACGCTATGCGACACCGGAATTCTATTTCAAATCCCAAGATGACATGTACAAACTTTTTAAAGATGTTCCTAATGCAATTGAAAATACACGGTCTATTGCAGATAGCATAGATCTGTCAATCCCAACTGGGTCATACCATTTGCCTAAGTTCCCGTTGCCTGCTAATGGGACCATGTCAGATCCGGATGAATATTTACGCTCAATTTGTAAAAAAGGAGTTATTGAAAGATATAATGATATTACACCAGATATAAAACAGCGGATGGATCATGAGCTAGATGTGATCAAGGCAATGGGCTTTTCCGGATATTTTTTAATTACCCAGGATTTCGTTAAATATGCGCGGGATAACAATATTCCTGTCGGCCCTGGTCGGGGTTCCGCAGCAGGTAGTGTTGTTTCTTATGCGTTAGGGATCACGGATATAGACCCTATGAAACACAACTTACTGTTTGAAAGGTTTTTAAACCCCGATCGCGTCAGCATGCCGGATATTGATATTGATTTTTGTATAGAACGGCGTGGGGAAGTAATTGATTATATCAAGAAACGGTATGGTGAGAATTCGGTAACGCAAATTATCACCTTTGGTAAAATGAAAGCACGACAGGTTGTGCGAGATGTAGGACGTGTCATGGGTTATTCATTTGGTGATGTGGACCGCGTAGCGAAGGCGATTCCTAACGAACTGAATATTACGTTAGATGCAGCTCTAAATAAAAGTCCTGACTTGCAAACAATGGCAAATGGAGAGTTCAAGGAATTGGTAGATTATTCTAAGGTGCTGGAAGGGATGAATCGTCATGCCTCCATCCATGCTGCTGGTGTAGTCATAACACCTAGTGATTTAACAGATTACATGCCACTCTATAAATCATCCCAAGGTGATATCACCAGCCAGTATGATATGAAAAGTCTGGAGAATCTTGGACTACTGAAAATGGATTTTCTTGGATTACGTAACCTTACAGTTATTGATCATACGATCAAATTGCTGCAGCAGAAGGATGTAATCATCAAAATTGAGAAGATTCCCATGGATGATGCCAAAGTATATAAATTATTTGCTAAGGGTCTAACAATAGGTGTGTTCCAGTTTGAATCATCGGGCATGCGCGAATTCTTAAAAAAGCTCAAGCCCACACATTTTGAAGATTTAATAGCTATGAATGCGCTGTATCGTCCAGGACCAATGAAAAATATAGATAACTTTATCAACCGCAGATCGGGCAAGAAAAAGATAGAATATGTTTCCCCAGCCCTAAAACCAATCCTGGATGAAACTTATGGGATCATTGTTTATCAGGAACAGGTCATGCAAATTGCTAATGAAATCGCAAATTTCACTCTGGCCCAAGCGGATATTTTGCGGCGGGCAATCGGTAAGAAAAATACTGAACTCATGGAAGCACTAAAGGTCAAGTTTATCAATGGTGCGTCAAGCAAAAACATGACCAAAAATCAAGCTACTAACATTTATGGTTTGATCGAAAAATTTGCGCAGTACGGATTCAATAAGAGCCATTCTACTGCTTATACATATATAGCCTATCAAACAGCATGGCTTAAAACCTACTACCCCGCTGAATTTATGGCCGCAAACCTGACTAGTGAGATGACCAATATTGATCGGGTTGTTATTTTAATTAATGAATGTCGAAAACTAAAAATAGATGTATTACCTCCAGATATTAATGTATCTAACATTCATTTTCAGCCTATTGATGATACATCTATTTCTTTTGGCATGAATGCGATAAAAAATGTAGGTGCGAAAGCATTGGAGTTTATAATTGCTGCCCGAGAAAAAGATGGACCGTTTAACTCACTATTTGATTTTACCAGTAGGGTAGGCCTGCAAGCGGTGAATAAAAAAGTCCTGGAAAGCCTAATTGTGTCCGGTTCCATGGATCATCTAGAAGGATCCAGGGCCGAAAAAGTTTCCACCATTGAAATTGCCATACGCTATGGTCAAAATATTCAGTCTGACCGCGATAAAAACCAGGTTGATTTATTTGATGATTCTGCAAGCGGGTCAGGAGTGTCTATGATACCTAATTTACAAGAAGTACGTCCTTGGTCTGATGGGGAAGCGCTGGCAAATGAAAAAGAGGTTTTGGGTCTATATCTGACAGGCCATCCTTTATTGGAGTATGCCGATGATTTAGAGGATTTCAGCAACCATGATTTTACAGAATCAATCCAGGATAGAAATCTTGATACTGTACGCATCGGCGGTGCGATCCAAAATTATAAGCTACATTTTGATCGTAAGAATAAACAAATGGCATTTTTTACACTGGAATGTTTAGGAGGCCATGCTGAAATACTGGTATTTAGCAACACATTCACTAAGTACAAGGAATTATTATCAGAGGATAAAATAGTATTTGTCAGTGGTAAACCAACGGATAATGCAGATTTTAGTGATTTGAAGTTGGTCGCTGATGAAATAGTCCCCTTGGAAAAGGTAAGAGATTATTATGCCAAACGTGTCAACTTGCATCTAGAGTTAGAAAAGATATTGCCTCAAAGTATTGAGGATTTGCATTCTTTATCAAAACAATACCCAGGCACATGTAATCTGATGTTTCATTATGATGATGAGAATCATCGTAAAAAACGGATCTTGTCACATAACACGCGTGTTTCATCCAGTCGCGAATTTCTGACTAAACTGCGCGATGTTTATGGGAAAAGTAATGTATGGGTAGAATAACTGATGCAATATGATTGCTGTTTTACAACGCGTTACTACTGGTAAAGTCAAAATCGGTGGTCTCGTTACCGGCGATATTGATAATGGATTAGTGATCCTACTGGGGGTGCACCGTGATGATAAAGATGAGGATATTAATTTTCTGGTGGATAAGATTCTTGGCTTACGGATATTTAATGATAATAATGGTAAAATGAATATATCACTTCAGGATGTGAAGGGGTCTGTTCTGGTGATTAGTCAATTTACGCTCTGTGGTGATTGTCGTAAGGGTCGTCGTCCGAGTTTCACAAAAGCCGCTGATCCGGACAAAGGGAAATTGCTATATAACGGGTTTATTGATGCAGTTAGAAGTAGAGGCATAAATGTAGAAACCGGTGAATTTGGCGCGGCAATGGAGGTCAGTCTTGTAAATAGTGGACCCGTGACATTTGTATTGGATACTCATGACAGATAATCTACTGTAATCCATACGAGTGTATTTGTAATTTCCATCAGTTATCAAAAAAATAATGGAAAGAAATATTCGTATTGTAATGGCAAAGCCTGGGCTAGATGGCCATGACCGCGGTATTAAAGTATTGGCTGCTTCTTACAGAGATGCAGGGATGGAAGTTATTTATCTGGGATTGCGCCAGACACCGGAAATGATTGTCTCCGCTGCTTTACAGGAGGATGCTGATGTGATTGCATTATCAATACTATCGGGAGCGCATATGACCGTTTTCCCAAAGGTGATGGATTTGATGGATCAGAATGGCCTCGATGATGTATTACTAACCGGTGGTGGTATTATAGCAGATAAAGATAAGGAAGCCTTAACTAAACTTGGTGTAGGGAAATTATTTGGCCCGGGAACACCTGTGCAGAAAACAGTAGACTACATTACAAATTGGGTGCAAACTAACCGGCGATAGATACCATGAATTTGAACAATCAAGCTGAACTAGAAACATATTTCGCGGATAATTTTGATACTGTTTTATTCCCAATATTGGCGGATATGTATCTTCAAAATAGAGACATGGTCAGAGCCCGTAAAGTCTGCGAGATCGGTCTCGGTTACCACCCCGACCATGTAGATGGACGGTTTATACTTGCTATGATAGAATTAGAAATAGGCAATGAACGCGAGTCAGAAAAATTGTTGAAAGAGGTAGTGCAATCTGGCACTGATCATTTGCAGGCATCTTTTCAGTTAGCCATAGTACAGCAGTCACTAGGTAGGGCGGAATCAACACTGCAAAAAAGTTGGAACAAAGTTCTCGATCTTGACCCGGAAAACAGAGAAGCAAAATCTATATTATCTATCCTTGGCAAACAGGAAATTCCTAAGAAAGTAATCCAGCGGAAAAAGATCTCAATGAAGAGCGCAGGCAAAAAAACTAAAACACGCCGTGCAAAAAAAACAGAAGGTCCTCAACTAGCTATCAGTCCTCGTATCGCTACTTTTACAATGGTCAACGTACTTAAAAATCAGAACCTGTATCACCAGGCCTTGGATGTGTTGGATATCCTTGTTACAAAAGGCGCTGATGCCGATAAGATCGAAGCGGAGCGAGTTGCAATTAAGGAACTGTTAAAAGCAGAAAAATAATTCTCGTTTATTTCTGAAATGAGTAATCAAATATTTTTTTCCAGGTTGAATAAATTGCGTACAGTTCTGTCTGCTCAAGGACTTGATGGGATTTTCATAACCAACCTTACGAGTATACGATATATCTGTGGTTTTACTGGTTCTGCGGCATCCTGTCTGATCACACAGGATGATTCTTATTTCATTTCGGATGGACGCTACGATGTACAATCTGGCGAACAAGTAAAGAACATGGAGCGATACATCGATTTTGGTACACATATTTCTATTGTAACAAAGAACAATCTGATTCAAAACGGATTAAATCTAGCCTTTGAGAGTGACCATACTAGTGTGAGTCAATATCGCGCTATGACTGATTCATTCCCAAAAGTAGAATGGAAATCAACATCTATGCTTATGGAGAATCTACAGGCGGTGAAAGATGAGTCAGAATTGGATGCAATCCGCACAGCAGTCGAAATCACGGATGCGGTTTATGCCGAGATATTGCCGATGCTTAAACCCGGTACAACTGAAAAGGAAGTAGCTAATCACCTGGTTCTACGTTACCGGCAAGAGAGTGATGGCGAGGCATATTCTCCCATAGTTGCAGGTGGTTCAAATGGCGCACTGCCTCATGCTGTACCAAGCGATAGACCATTTGAAAAGGGTGATTTTATCGTAATTGATGCTGCTGCTAAATATGCTGGCTATCATGCCGATATGACTCGTACTCCGGTTGTTGGAGAAGCAACAGAAAAACATATTGAAATTTATAATATAGTCAAAGGTTCGCAGCAAGCTGGTTGTGACGCCGCCCAGGCAGGAGTATCCTGTAAGGACATGGATACTATCACGAGGGAATACATTACGGAAAGGGGGTATGGTGAATACTATAATCATGGTACCGGCCATGGACTTGGGCTTGAAATTCATACCGAACCACGCATGAGCCAACTAAGCACCCAATCCTTGGAAGTAAATAATGTTGTAACCATAGAACCAGGGATATATTTGGCTGGGTGGGGTGGTGTACGTATTGAGGATGATATAATTATTAAAGATAACGGGTGTGAGATCCTCAATAAGACCACTAAGGAATTGGTCGTCCTTAATTAGACCTATTTGATAAAAGATATCTATTCAGATCCTGAGCTGTACGATGCAGCGCATTGGTGGAAAACCAATGATATAGAATTTATTGCTAACGCTGCTGCTGAATTTGGTGGTCCGGTATTGGAAATGGCTTCCGGTACAGGTAGACTAGCTTCGCCCATTCTTGAAAAAGGAATTAATTATACAGGAATTGAATTAAGTTCTTCTTTCGCCAAATTTGCACGTAAAAAGCTAGAAAAATATGGGGATCTAGCCCAAATATTGGAAGGCGATATACGAAATATTGACCTTGATCAACAATTTCAGTTCATTTTTATCGGCTTCAATTCCATTTTTCATTTATTGAAGAATGAAGACGTGGCATTGTTTCTTTCTTGTGTATATAGTCATTTGCTAGATGATGGACTATTCCTGATAGATACCTTTGTACCACACCCTATATTTCTCTATCGAGCCAAACAGAAATATTATGTAATGGAATTTGACTGGCCCTCTGGTGGACACTGTATTGTTAATGAGACCAACCATTATGATCCCAATTCGCAAATAAACCATATTCACTGGTATTTTAATACTTCTGGGGACAATAAAACGGATGAATACCAATTTGATATGCACATGATTTTTCCGGATACAATGGACAGATTATTGACCGAGGCGGGGTTTGTTATCAAGGATAAGTACGGAGATTATGATAAAACACCATTAGGCCCTGAAAGCCATTTACAAATTTATGTGTGTGGCAAATGAATATTGATAAAGGATTGAAACACCTTAAACAAGCGGATGAGAAAATGGGTCGTCTTATCGCTGAGTTTGAAAAACCTGAATTCAAGAAGGATTTGAATTATTTCGAAGCGTTGGTTCGCGCTATTGTATACCAACAGTTAAGTGGAAAAGCAGCTGCAACGATTTATAAACGGTTCAAAAACCTGTTTATAAAAAATAAATATCCCTCGCCAATCATGGTTATGGAAAGATCGCATGAAGAACTGCGTTCTGTAGGTTTATCGAACCAGAAAGCTTCCTATATACACAATATTGCTAATGCATTTTACACTGGAGCGATTCCAAAGGATATTAACACTATAGGTGATAAAGAAGTTATTGAATGCTTAACGACAATAAAAGGCGTTGGTCCCTGGACAGCAGAAATGTTCCTCATGTTCACGTTGAATAGACCGGATGTATTCCCCGTAACGGATCTTGGTATTCAAAAAGGGTTTCAATTATTTTTTCAATTAGATAAACTCCCTAGACCTGATCAAATGATAAAAAATGCTGAACCCTGGAGACCATACCGCACACTGGCTTCTTGGTATTTATGGAGATTAGTAGAGGGACCCTTTGAATGGTAATAATTGCATATACAAAACAGTTTTCAAGTATTAGAAAAAGAAATATATGGAGTTAGATTTCTAACAAGCCATGAATATATCAAGAATAAGTTGAAATTTTCCAAATTAAAGGTAATAACGCTGCTCATTATAGTTGGATGTCAATCAAACCATTTACCAATTGATGAACGCTGGATGTATATAAGTGGTAAAAGAGAATTATCAGTCAGTGGAATAGCTACTACAACTAGCGAAGACACCTACCTTGTTGTGCATGATAATAAAAAGAAAGACCAGCTTAGAGCTGGTTTAGTTAATCTATCAGCTGATTCTCTTTATAGCGGGCTTGGTTGGCCTGTGAAAGACCTGCCAATAGATTTGGAAGCATTAACAAATATTTCTGGGATGAAAGATCAGTATATAGCCATGGGCAGTTGGGGATTTTGTTATTGGTTAGCACTTGATCTTAGCACGAATAGATTAAATTTGATCAAGGAATTCAGAATTCCTGGAAGTGGCCCCCCCTTAAATCTAGAAAGTCTTGTATTATGGTTTGCTGGTGATAGTTGGTATATTGCCTGGGCACACCGTGGTTCGGTTAAAGAACCGTCCATATTATTTTGGGGTTCTATTGACCTTTTTTCCGAAGTAGTTACTATTCAGAAAGAGGACAGTATATTTGTTACTGTTCCTTGGCCAATCTTGGACAAAAGACATATGTCAGATATGGACTTGGATAGAGATGGTATATTATGGGCCGCAGCAACATCCGATCCTGGGGATGATGGGCCATACGAATCTGGGATATATAAAATTGGTAAGTTTCAAAAACAAAATGATAAAATGGAATTTTTAATTGCTGATTCATTCCCTAAACAATTTGTCTTTCAACGAAATAAAGTTGAAGCACTTACTATTTCTGGAAATAAAACAGTTTTTGCTACAGATGATGAAAATCTTGGTGCAGCAATAAACATATCTATTAATGGGAAATAATGATAATCAAAGCATCTCTATTTTTTTTACTACTTACTCAGGGCTTTAGCCAAACATGGGCCTGGAGCGGTCGCACCCACGGTGAATTGGATTGGACCACAATTGAAACAGAACATTACCGTATTCATTATCACCAGGGGATAGAAAATATTGCTAAAGAAGGTGCTTCCATTGCTGAACAGGTCCGACCAATTTTATTACAACAGTTGGATCTAGAAGATATCCCCACAATTGATATCATTTTTACTACCGAAGATGAGATTATGAATGGCTTTGCCGGGCCCACTTATCAAACCTTTATTTGGGTGGATCAAAATGATGCAGCTATTTGGCTGGAAGATGAAAAATGGCTTTATCAAGTTTTATCCCATGAATTACAACATATTGTTTTCTTTCACCGTGTAAAAACCTGGTTGCCGGAACCGTGGTCATTCTTATTTTCGAAAACCCCAGGCTGGGTAGTAGAAGGTTTAGCAGAATATGAAACAGAACGTTGGCGACCATATCGGGCCGATATAAGCCATAAGTTTCACGTGCTCAAAAACGAGATGGATGATATGGACCCACATCATGATGGGTATTCAAAACTGTTGTACTGGTCTGATCGCTTTGGTGACTCAACGATTGTGAAGACATTATCTGAACGAAATGGCGTGGGTTTGTTCAATTTTGGTGATGCGTTCAAGAAACACACTGGTATAGAAGTGAATCAGTTTAATGAGGATTGGCGGCGGCACATGAATACTTATTATTATGGTTACCGCGCCCAAAAGGAAGCCATTGAGGAAATTGGCTCAGTGGTGACACTACCCATCGAAAGGCTGTACGGTTTTTCGTTCTACAGTGACAGTACCCAGATTGCAATAACCGGCCTGGATGATAAGGGGCAGGGTGATATGTCATTATACATATTGGAGCGAGATACAACAAAGGAACTGAAAGCACGGGAGGAACGAAAAAAGGCTAAAGAAGAAACAGAAAAGGATGCGGAAAAGACACTAGGCTTTTTTGCGAAATTATTTGGTAAGGATGAAGAAGAGGACAATGAACAAGAAAAAAAACCTAAACCCATTATTATCTGGGATAAAGAAGAAGTGGATTTCGGTTCTTTTCACA
>CAJWGZ010000015.1 GCA_913041075.1 uncultured Fidelibacterota bacterium
GGTCAGGGAAAATTGATGATGGATCGCTTTATTGATTATTTAAGATACAATAAAATTTCCGGGGTGCATTTGGAGCTGAGTTCTAAGAATGACCGGGCATTTAACTTTTATCGTAAATATGGAATGCAAGAATTAGATCGTAATAATGAATCAATATTTATGGGATTTTATTTATAGTTAGTTAATTATCAATTAGTGGGGAAATTAAAGACTTTAATTATCCAAACAGTTCGTATTTAATTATTAACCAATACGACTTTGCCAACTACTTTTCGTTCTCCGATCATCTTTATAGCATCTTTGGCCGATTCCATTGGTATTGATTTTGAAATGTATGGATTGATTTTTCCAATTGCGATTAATTTACCGATTTCAATGATGTTTTTTACATTTTGTTGTGGTTCATGACTCGCGAACGAGCCCCAGAATACGCCGACAATTGCACATCCCTTTAGCAAAGCAAGGTTAAGGGGAATTCTTGGTATTTCGCCTGCGGCAAACCCGATCACCAAATATCTACCTTTCCAATTAATAGTACGAAGTGCTGGCTCGGCGTAGCAATCTCCAATGGGGTCATAAATTATATCATAACCACCTTTTTGGCTTTTTTCTTTGAATTGAGCAGAAAGGGATTTTTGTCCTTCTGTATCCAATTTTTCTGTACCATATATTACGACATCGTCTGCACCGTAATTTCTGCAGACCACAGCCTTTTCTTCGGATGAAATACCTGCAACAACCCGGGCATTGAAAGCTTTAGCAATATCTAAGGCTGCCAAACCAACACCGCCTGAAGCTCCTAGAATTAGGATTTCGTCATTCTCTGTCAAATTACCTCTTTGAATCAATGCATGGTAACTAGTGCCATAAGCTATTTGCGTTGCAGCGGCTAGGTCAAATGTAATTGTATCAGGTATTTTGATAACTTGTTTTTGATTTACAGCGATTTTTTCACAAAAAGCTCCCCAGCCACTCATAAATGAAACTCTATCGCCAACTTTATACTCTGTTACATTTTTTCCGACAGCACTGATTGTACCGGCACCTTCAGACCCGGGAGAAAAGGGCAGGGGTGGTTTGAATTGATAAAGTCCCTGGACAATCAAGTAATCAGGAAAGTTCAAAGCAGCAGCTTTGATTTCAATTATAACTTCACCATCTTGAGGATATGGATCTGGCACATCTTCCCAAGTGAGATTTTCAACTGCAGTAAATTCCTTACACAGCAATGCTTTCATCATTATATCCTTTTACCTAGTTTTATTATAGTTACAGATAATTAAATTATAATTCTTACTATTAGATTACTATAACAATGGTTCTTAGTCCAATAGATTATACGATCATTATAGTGTACTTGATCGGCACGGTAGCCTTTGGTGCCTATATAGGTCGTAAAATAAAATCTGGTAAAGATTATTTCCTGGCTGGAAGATCACTTCCCTGGTGGGCCATTGGCATGTCGTTGGTTGTTTCTGATATAGGTGCAGTGGATATGGTAGGTATTGCTGGATCTGCATATTTGTATGGAATTGTCCTGGGAAACTATGATTGGTTAGGCAGTGTTCCGGTGATGATAATCGGGGCATTCTTATTTATACCAATGTTTTGGAAACGTAAAGTTGCCACCATTCCCGAATGGCTGGGGGCACGCTATAATTCATCAGTACAGACCACTTCGGCATTGATCTGGGGTATTTATATGCCCATCAGTCTGGGAATTATATTATATGCTTCTGCGGTTATGCTGAATGTTTTGCTGGATCTCAATCCAAAAATATTAGTGATCAGCGATGAAAAGACTATTGTTAAAAACATTGCTCATGCAACGAGTGCAAAAAAATATGATTTTATATATTCTGGCACAATAGACGATGCAGTACAAAAGGCAAATGACCGCAACCCTATTATAATTTTTATTGATAATAGTGCTTTCACAACTGCCGATTACCAACAATTATTTCAGGACAAACCATTGGTGTATTTTTCAAAGGAAGAAGTTAGTCCCTCATGGGGGGAATCAAATATGCACCGGGCCCGTGAACCAGATTGGGATATTTTTTATTCTATTGTGCTCATGGGGCTCATTATTGGTGTATATACCTTTTTAGGTGGCCTCCGGGCTGTAGTATATACAGATGTTATTCAATGCATTGTAATGCTGGGTGGATCACTATTTGTATTGTTTTTTGGTATCTACAAACTTGGTGGTGTTACTGAATTTGCCGATATAATAGGTGCCATGGGAGAACGAACGAAAGACCATTTTTCTCTGGTACTACCAGTAGATACAAAAACGCCGCACCCCTGGTCAGGAATACTTTTTGGGCTGGGTTTTGTGCTGGCAAATGCGTACTGGATTGGTAACCAGGCCATCGTACAGCGTTCTTTGGGTGCTCGTTCCATGGCCGATGCCAAAGCATCCTATATTTTTGGTGCTTTGTTAAAAATATTAATTCCTTTCGCTATGGTCATACCGGGCATTATTGCTTTGGCACATAATCCTGCCATTGCCGATGCTGATAAAGCGATGGCAACGTTGATAAAAGATATTATGCCCACAGGTCTGCTGGGAATATTCTTTGCAGCATTTCTCGCAGGATTGATGTCCAGTGTTGATACATACCTCAACTCAGCGGCAACTGTATGGACAACAGACTTATATAAAAAATTTATTCGCCCAGTGGCAGATGATATCCATTATCTATTTATTGGCAGGCTATTCACAGTTGTGTTTATTCTGGTCGCAATTTATGTTGCCCGTTTTGCAACACGATTTGAAAGTATATATGACCTGGCACAAACATTACTCTCATTTTTCCAGGGACCAAGTCTTGCTATTATCGTTTTGGGCGTTCTTTGGAAACGTGCTACTGGCCCAGGGGCCTTAGCTGGTTTGATTGGTGGCATTGCTTTCTCCGCTTTATTGATGTGGGTAAACAATAATGCGACAATACCCTTATTCCAAGTTTCAGAACCATTTCTCTATGTTGCGTTGTGGTCATTTATTCTTTCACTAACGCTTACAATTGTAGTCAGTTTGTATACCAAACAGGAACCAGATGAAAAATTAAAAGGTCTTGTATACAGGTATGATTAAGATTCTAACTATTACTTTTTCTATCTCCGTTTCTATTGCGGATACAATTGCAAACTTTTTTCGCGGGCCAGGGCAGTTCTTGAGAGATATACTAATGGGCATTGATCTGACCATAGCAAAATTATTGTTCATTCTTTATTTTCTTGCGATTGCATACTGGGTATACAATTTGCCCAAATCAGAAGTAACTCTGGATGACAAGAAAAGTGGGAAAGAAATTAACCTTAAACCGTTTGCCTTAGTTGCCATGGGGGCCATGATTATCATTTATCTAATTTTTTAGTTGCATATGAACCAGCATAAATGGATATCCCTCTTCATTATCTTTGGTATAATCAATGGGGGAAGCGACGATAGTATTTTGGGCTATTTTACGGAATCTAGCAGTAAAATATTATCCAATCAGTCTAACCAATTAATTCTTGGGTCAGCCGCCTTAGCAGCGTTAGCTGCAACAAAAGTGGATCACCAGGTGAAATCGTATGCGCAGACAAAAGGATTGTTATCAGATGATATTTCTCATTTTGGAGATATGTATGGTGGCCGCTGGGGACACTGGTTATTATGGTCATCAATATTGGCTACATCATTAGATAATGGGGAAAAAGATAAATTGTCTGAAAAAATGGAATTTTCAACATTGGCTATGGTCACAAATGGAATTTTAACCGAAACAATGAAAAGGGGGTTTGGTCGTAAACGTCCAAATGGTAGTTGTTGTAAGTCATTTCCATCGGGACACACTTCGCATAGTTTTACAATCGCTACAATTGTGAATGAGCTATATGGTGACCAAATGGGTATCGCAGCATATTGTTTGGCTGTATTGGTTGCAACCAGTAGAATCAATGATAATAAACATTATTTAAGTGATGTTCTGTTCGGTGCGGGGTTAGGAACGGCAGTGGGAAGGGGCTTTGCATTGGCATACCGGGACCGATTAAATGATAATGGCATTGTGCCATTCCCGCAATTGTCATTTAAAATTTATATACCACTCAATTAGAGAATGAAAAATAAAATATTTTTCGTTTCAGTCATGGTCTTAATAGCTTTCTCCCGTGGCGTTGTCAAAGCTGGTGAAGATCCCGAACCACCGCGTGGTTATTTTAATAATACTTTTTTAAAAGGGGCCTTAATGCTTGGTTGGGTAGAACTGGTAGATACCAAACCAGATATACCTGAGCATATTGAAGTATTCGGAGATATTGGTTTTAAGGAAACAGAAGAAAGAATGCTTTTTCTTGATATTTATCGAAAGAAAAATATCCTTGATCCCGCTCCACTAATAATCTTTATACATGGTGGTAGCTGGACTGGGGGTGATAAGATGGATTATCTAATATACTTATTATCCTATGCTGAAAAAGGCTATATCACTGCATCTTTATCATATCGGTTTGCCCAAGAAGCAAAATTTCCTGCAGCCCTGGAAGATGTGCTCTGTGGTATAGAATGGCTCAAAGCTAATGGGTCTGAATATGGTATTGATTCCAGCAATGTGGCCTTGGTAGGTGGATCAGCGGGAGGTCATTTAGCTTTGCTGGCTGGTTATACGATAGGAGGACCATATGGCCCAGGTAATTGTAATAATAATGGCGCTAGTCCACAGGTTAATGCAATAGTGAATTTTTATGGTCCAACTGATCTGACCACTGAATATTCCATCAGTCGTGATGAACCAAAATATTTTCTAGGGTTAGATTATAAAAATGATCCAGAAAAGTATCTTATGGCATCACCGGTGCATTTTGTGACACCGGATGATCCACCTACGATGACTTTTATTGGCACGTTGGACGAATTAGTACCTGTAAATCAAGCTGATGTATTGAATGAAACATTAATTGCTGCAAATGTACCCCATAATTATCACAGATTAAAAGGTTGGCCCCATACGATGGATGCGGCGGTACCGGTAAATGAGTATGCGCAGTATTACATGGATAAGTTTTTTATCAAGCACCTGAGAAATGTAGAATAAGATTATGGGAAAGATTCCACTTATTCTATTTAGTCTGTTACTATTGGCATCCTGCGATAATAAAACCAATAGTGTAAATGTTCCGCAATTGGATGGTAAAAATTGGGCAGAAAAACTGGGTTACCCAGTTGATAGTAAAGTAGTCATGCTTCATGCTGATGATATTGGTATGTGCTCGGAAGCGAATGAAGCTGTAATCCCCTATCTATTAAATGATCAAATTCAATCAGCAGCAGCTATGGTACCTTGTCCCTGGTTCAATGATATAGCAGATTGGTATAAGAAACACCCTGAAATGGATATTGGATTACATTTAACATTAACAAGTGAATGGAAAAATTATCGCTGGGGACCTGTGTCAAATCCCAGTAGTGTACCTGAATTAATTGATCCGGAAGGGTACCTGTGGCGCGGGGTGATCGATGTTGCTTCCCGGACTCCTGTAGCTACAATTGAGAAAGAGATAAGGGCACAAATTGAACGTGCCTATGAAAGAGGGATAAAGCCTGGGCACATCGATACCCACATGGGTACTCTTTATAGTAAAGTCGAATACACGGAAGCTTTTTTTAAGGTAGCAATGGAATATGGTATTCCAGCAAACGTTATCGAGTTTACCCCTGATCGTGTGCAAAAATTTCGGAAGCAAGGTTATCCAATTACGGCTCGGTTAATCGAAAGTGGAAGAAAATACACGTTGCCAAAACTTGATGATTTCAGCTCAGTACCTGATGGGAAAAATTACCAGAATAAAAAAGAAACTTTTTTCGATCTGATCCAAAATCTGGAACCTGGTATTACTGAAATTATTTTCCATCCCTCTATTAACACAGAAGGATTAAAAAAAATCACGAATTCCTGGCAACAGCGTGTGTGGGAAGCAAAAATGTTTTCCGATCCTGAAGTTATTCAATTTTTAAAGAACGAAGGGATAATATTTACTAACTGGAAGGAAATGATGGTCCGGTTTAAGGAAAGAACTACTAAATGAAACTGTTGAAATATGGCCTGATAATCGCGGCTGTATTTATGGTTCTTATTGTAATACGGCTCAACTACAATCTTCGAGATAGGCACCCTGATTTTAATATAGATTTGGTAATCGATCCGCTAGCTGAACCAGGTAGATTATCTGTAGGATTCGCAAAAATTCCGATCACGCCGCAAGTTACTGATACCTGGAATGATTTTAATAATAATGCAAAATATGAGCCTGAACAAGGTGAGACCTACAATGATGTAAACGGTAATAATAAGTTCGACCCAGTTTGGATTGCCGGGTTTCATAACCGTCGCCCTGCGCAGGGTGTTCATGATGATCTTTGGGCCAGAGTTATGGTGTTAGATGATGGTGCTACACGTGTTGCTATTACGAGTATCGATGCGGTAGGCTTTATTTATGATGATGCGGTTGATATACGTAAATCAGCGCATGATAAATATAATTGTGACTATACAATTATATCGAGTACCCATGTTCATCAAGCACCAGACTTAATTGGTATATGGGGAGAGAGCTTCTTTAAAAGTGGTGTAAATACAGAATACATGCGCTACGTAAAGCGCCAAACCGTTGCAGCAATTGAAACAGCAGTAAAAAATTTGGTACCGGTAAAACTAAGGATCGGACAGGATCTGGAAGGCGCCATTCCTTATGTTGTTGATTCGCGAGATCCGCAGGAAATGGATCCCGGAATCAGAATTATCCAGGCAATAGAAATTAGTTCCGGTAAAACGCTAGGATCTTTGGTAAGCTGGAGTAATCACCCCGAGACCCTTTGGAGTAAAAACTTATTAATATCCTCAGATTTCCCTCATTATTTTCGGGAATCTGTAGAGAACGGTGTGCATAAAGGTGATCGCTTATTAGCACAAGGATTGGGTGGAATAACAGTATTTGTCAATGGTGCGGTGGGTGGTTTGATGACTACAAATCCCAGCCATCCAATCCCCGATCCATTTGATGGTGAAATGCATAAAGGGGCTACATTTGAAAAAGCGCAGGCTCAGGGTCAGCAACTTGGTTTATTGGCCTTGAAAGCAATCCGTTCTGCAGATGTTATAGAGATTGAACAGGTAGGAATTAAAATTCGTGCCAAAACAATTTCAATTCCTCTCGATAATTGGAATTTCTTACTCGGTTTTCTTCTTGGTGTTATTGATCATGGTACCACAGGTTGGTTAGATGTGAAAACGGAAGTAGCAGCATTGCGTATTGGGCCCATATCGATCATCACAATACCTGGCGAAATTTATCCAGAAATTATCAATGGCGGCGTTGTTTCACCGCCGGGTCAAGATTATAATCTGGATCCAGTTGAAATACCGCCCTTACGCTCAATGATGCCCGGAAAATTCAAGTTCGTATTTGGTTTAGCAAATGACGAGATTGGATATATCATTCCTAAGAGCGAATGGGATGAAATTCCACCATATTTATATAATCATCATAAATCACCATATGGGGAGGTAAATTCAATTGGCCCGGAAGCGGGGCCGATCATCCATGAATCACTCATCGAAATGTTAGAAGGTTTTTAATAATCATATAGTGAAAAACTGGAGAAGAATAGGCGCAATAATCGGCAGCATTGGTTGTATAGAGTTCGTAATATTTTCAACTATTGCGATGTTTTTCTACGGTGGTGGTACATCCTGGGATAAGTCCGCTGAAGGATATACTTTTTGGCACAATGTACTGAGCGATTTGGGTCGCACTATTTCATATTCTGGAGTACCTAATACAGTTTCAAGCCCCATGTTTAACGTTGCATTGAGCTTTTTTGGCATCTGTATAATTGTAATTTACCTTAGTATGGGTAAGAATTTTTTACGGCCCTATTGGTTAATGCTTATTATTCTAATTGGTGGCATAATTTCTGGAACAGGAATTGTTATTATTGGATTCGCACCTGATGATATATTATCCAATTATCACATGCTTGGTGTTTGGATGTGGGCATTGCCGTTATTTGCCGTCTTGCTTTTATTTATTATTAATGCTGTGATTAACCGTATTTATGACATTTTATTATTCATTACCTCTATGTTGGCAATTGCATTATTTATTCACATTGGTCAGGGTGTTACTGGTATGTGGTCTCCAATAGTTGCAGCAACTCAGAAGATTGTAGTTTATTTAAATATAACCTGGTACTTGTGGATCTGTCGCAAAATATCTGCACAAGAAATAACGACTTTTAGTTGATATAACCAGTCGATAAAGGGTTTATTTTACTATAGCTAGCGTACCCTTCTGAATTTGACCGTTACTGGCTGGGTCAAAGGATTCCACTACCCAGAAATAAATTCCGCTGTCTACTCTTCCTGAAAGCGATATAGTATCCTGTCGCCATGATTCTTCAGCGGAATTTTCATTGGTATGTTTTTTTTCATATACCAAATCACCACTTACGCTGTAAAGTCTAATTATGCATGCTTTTGGTAAATTGATAAAACGCAATTTATACGGATCGGCAACATCGGGGTACATGTGCAGGGGATCATTGAAATCCATACGATAAGGGTTGGGAACGACTCGAATTGGTACGTTCATGCTATCAAAAGAAGCCGTAGAGACTTGGTATGGTGTAATTGCTATAGGGTTTTTTTGTTCAACTGATGTCATTCCGCTTTCAAGGGGCGGTATGGGTCCGACATCATTTCCATTTATATCGATCCAGTGATCATGACCAGAATCATATGTGTGGACACTATAGTAATAATTATATCCTGAGAATGAAGTTGAATCGATATAAGAATAGGTGCCGTTTTCTTGATTATAATATTTTGGTGAGCCAACCGGAATATCTATCAGAAACTCCCAGGGGCCATAATGCCAATAATGAGATGGGGGCCATGATTTATAAACTCTGTATCCGCGTACATCTCGTGCTTCTTCATTTTCATAGTCAGGATCCAGGGCATCTTCTACATCGTCATGCCATTTGATATTTATTTGCCCTAAACGGGTGTTGGCAAAAAATATTTTAACATCTGGTGGAGGATCGGGGACATTATAATTATTTTCATAGGCAAATTTGGCTTGATCAAAATTTCTAAACATGGATTGTTCACCTAATATTCTTTCTGTTGTGGCATCTTCAGTAATTGACCAGGTTAGCTCATCTTCTCCCAGCCAATCGGCACCAGAACCACCTACAAAGGCGATCACCAATTTTGTTTTTTGTCCTGGCTCTAAACGGTAAGGTCCAAATACAAGTGCATGGGTTCCTAAACCAGGTTCCTGTGGTGTTTTTGTAATGTCCTGATCATTATTGCCAATGACCATGGTAAACATTTCTTCATCTGTATGCATCCCACTGTTAGGATCTTCATAATCAAACTGGTTATTCTCACCACCATGCCACCATTTGGCATAAACTGGTTGAATTGGACTAGATGGATGAACAAAATCAGTATTATCAGGGAGATAATCCAGGATCCCCATCCCGATGTACTGATAGGCCAATAGTTGATTCTCTAGTTGTCCCTGCATTTCATCAGCATCTGCGCTGGCCGCTTCTAATTTATAGGGCTGACCTGTGTCATCCCAGTTCGTGCCGACCCAATCATCATCACGCTGGTAAAACATGATATAGTTTTTATAGAGGTCAGTATTCTCCGAGTCATCTGCTGTAAAGGTATCCGCTTTGGTGTAGAAAAATAAATCATCCTGTGTTTGCTGACGGTTATGACGCCAATCACTCCAGTTCATACCGAATTTATCTGCCCAACCGTGGGCCATGGCGTTTAAGCTGAATGAATTCATTAATGTCAGATAGGCAGGATCCAATGTTTTTGTGCCGATGTTTTCAAAAACCAACTCCTGTATTATAAAATCATCAAAATTCGGATAACCCCAGGCATAGGCTTTTCTGGTTACTCTGATTCCAGTTTTTGTATTCCATTGACTGATAATTATTTCTTCCGGTGAATTATTATGTGCTGTGTAATGATGATAACGATAATTATGAATTTCAATGGGCTCATTTCCAGTAATAGAATTGTGATAAGTAGAAAAATTACTGCGCTCAAGATTATGATAGGTGGTGTCACCCAATACCGCTTCAGGTGAATTGTTAATATTATACGGAGCTGGCTGTACATCATAAGTCACGTTTCTTGGCCCGGAATACGATACTAATGTGTCTCCCTGGTCATCAACTGCAAGAATCCAAACACCCTGCCCTTTAGAGCTTTGTGGTATTGTAACTCGAGGTATTTCAATAACATTTGGTTCTCCGGCCAGGTATGCACTTACATCTATGAAGTATTCAATAAAATCAAGACCGACTCGGGACATATTACCTGGATAGGTCAGGCTTTCTTGAGAATGACTATCAGATTTGGATCGATTGCCACCACCATCAAGGCCATTATTTCGATAACTGGACCACATTTTACCTCTTGTAAGATTTCGTGGCCGGTACCCTTCAGTCATATCCAGCTGAGCAAATAACGTATTAATTAAAATAAATAAGGACAAAAAAATATATTTCATTGCTAGGTTATCACTTCAAGTAATCCCTGGATCAAACCGACAAAATAGGCTCCATTGTAGGGTCCATACCAATTCATAACGAATGTTTCATATTCTTTCAAATTATACCATTCATCTTTAGTGATATATCCAATATAACCGCCGTTAAAACTGGTAACCAATACATCAAGATCAAGAGCGGTAGCTTTTTCATCAATCGCAGCTGTTAATTCGCCTGAAAAATCACATGGTGTTCCTACAAATGTGACATTTCCAATTCGTAACAGGGATATATAGGCTGGAGAGGCATCCATTATCTTTTCAAATATCCATGGTCTCACACGCCAATTAGTAGCCACCCGAATATGTGGTTTACGTAAAGGTATGTCAAATTGAATAGTACTAGTCTGTTGAACTTCATCCATTGCAATGCCACTTACATTTGCACTTATGATTGCTGTTAAATTGGATGCTAAAAGAGAGATTCTATCGTAACTATTTTCACCCTTTGCGACTGGAGAGTGGCTGCCTACGGCACCAGCACAAAAAGCCGCAAAATCAACATTTGTTAGATTTTCTAACGAGTCAACTAATGCTCCAGGGTAATCTCGGGAATAATTCATTTGACGGTGTGATAGTACTGTTGCATGAGCTGCAAATGTGGTAATTAAAGCAACTGCGCCACTTTCTTGTTGAATTTTTACGACCCGCAGCCATGGATCCCGAGAACCCTTTTCACCAACCAGGCGATTGCGGGTAAATGGGCTAGCATCATAGCGGGCATACCCAATTTTAGCGCTCACCAATTCAGTTTCTGCTTTTTTTATCGTTGTTATAATTGCATTGGCTAGGTCGCTTACAATTTCATTTTGATATTCACCGGCGAATTGGGTGCCAATCCAGCTATCGGCCCAACCGCCAACTGAACAATGGGTGTGGGTGGCGCTCAAGAATATTTGATCCAGACTGTAACCAATTTCCGGTAGCAGTATTCGCAGAGTTTCTGTAACTGCAGGCGGTATGATTAATGCGTCTAAAGTGATGATTGCTGATTTGTTGAAACCATTATCAAAAACAAACCCTCTTGCCCAAACAGAATCGTGAACGGTTGATACAATGGCACCTTTCCTCGCGCCATAGCCTGCCAAGGGAAGGGGATATTGTGGTGTTATATTTGTCTTGGCCCAACCCGCTTTAAAATATTTACTATTTTGTGATGTGTAGCTTGAATTCAAGCTATCTAGTTTTTGCTGAGCAAGTTGGTAATATCGACTTTCATTTAGCGGTGTTTTATCTACCGGAGTGATAGTTGCAATCAAGCAAAAAATAATTCCTAGACCAAAAGCCATAATAAGCCAGCGTAAGAATTTCATTAATTGCTAATTTGATTGATAAAAATCATATATCTTACCTTCTTTTTATACCCATCTTTTTCATGACCATTAACAAACTATCCGGATAATCAGTAATGATTCCATCAACACCTAGTAGAATTACTTTTTCCATTGTCTTGGTACGATTAATCGTCCAGGGGATAACAGGAAAACCGTTGTTTTTTAATTCGTCCACAGTATTACCTAGAAAAAGAGAATCTTTTGGCATGATCAATCTCCAGAATGGGGAAAAAATATCAATGTAATTTTCCGCTTCTTGCAACATGGTGAGCGCAGTACCACCACTATTTTCAAAATGAATTCCGTTGAGCCATGGCGACGGAACAGAATCATTTATAGACTTAAAGGTAGATTGCCCTAAAAGTGCAGCCGTTTTTATATAAGGTGCTTGAATTTTTACAGATTCAAGAACCCGCCAATCAAAAGATTGTATATTTACTTTATTAGCAGCATTGTTATGCTCTATCACCTGCACTACAGCTTTAACAAATACATCAATAGGTGCAGTTACTTTGAATTCCGGGCTGATCTTTATCTCGATGTTCAACCAAATGTTTTTTTCTGGGTATTCAGCTAACAAATCGAATACCTCTTGCAGTGTTGGAATTTTTTCACCCGGAATATTTTTTCTGGGAGGCTGAGGGAAGCGCAACACATCTGGATTTAGGGAACCGCAATCAAATGTTTTTATTTCTTTTAAAGTAAGATTAGAAATTAAGGGGCCATAACCAAGCGTATCTGTTTCAATAGAATCTCCATTAGCGTCCAGACATAAATTTTGGTTTAAATAAGGATCGTGGCTAACAACAGGTACCAAGCCTTTCGTAAGCCCCAGATCAAGTTCAAGCGTTGTTACGCCCATTTCAATTGTTTTGCGAAACCCAATTAATGTATTCTCAGGGAAAAGACCCCTGGCGCCGCGATGTCCCTGGATGTCAAGGGTTGGTTGGTAAAATAACCAGCACGATGACAAGGTGCTGACCAGCAAAACAAATAAGATTTTCCTTACTAACTTATGGAAGTGTCTTAGCATCGGTTAAAATCTGAACTACCCCTGACTGGATCCATCAGGAATAAATAATGATATTGAACATGGTTGTACTAGAATGATCCGCCGATTGAAAAACGCAAGGGTGGATCAAAGTATTCGACAAAATTTGAGTAAGCTACATCAATAATAATTTCTCGGCTACCTACCCCAAGTTTTAACCCGGCACCAACTGTCCAGTCCTCTGTATCGTAGAAGAATTTATATCCGCCTCTTACAGCCACCAGATCAGCGATCCAGATCTCGGTTCCCACATGGTATCGGTCACGGTAATCAGTAGCGAACGCGCTCTCAGCTGATACCAACCATTGGAAAGCACTACCTTGTTCTCCAATAAGGCTCATGGCAGTATTGATATTAAAGTAAAGAGGGAGTTTAAATTTATCAGATAAAAACTTGGCTTCTGGTCCGAAATTTTTCATGATCATAGCCAGTGTTAAATCCCGGAAACCAGTTCGGTAATATGTGGAAAAATCAGCGGTAATAGCTTTTGCTTTATCGATGTCAATTGTTTCTTCAACATATTGGGCCTTGAATCCAAAAGATAAATTATCGGTTAATTTAAGTGCGTAAGCTAGAGCGAGGGCAATATCGCCAGCTTGGATCATGCGGCCAGTTCCTTCCGGTTCCAACACAGTTGTTTCTTCAAAATCTTCCGTATCAAATTTTATGAAACTAAGGCCTAGATTGCCACTTCGCCCAAATGGTATGGCAACTACTCCAGAAATGATACTCGAGTTGACAATCCAATCGGTGTGGTTAAAACTGAAATCAAAGCTTTCAATGTTAGTCAACCCGGCAGGATTATAAAAAATCGTAGTAACATCATTAGCTACTGCGGTGAACGCATCGCCCATGCCTGCCGCACGAGCTGATGGACTAATCTTCAGGAATCCAAAACCAGATTTTCCCACACGTTTGAATTCATTTTGTCCAAACAATGAGACTGTAGTGAATAGCAGGGCGATAATTAATCTGGTTATTCTGGTCATGTTTCTATTTTACAACTGCCAATGTACCTTTCTGTATTTTTCCAGTACTTGCAGGATCAAGAGATTCCACAACCCAGAAATAAATGCCACTTACAACTCTACCTGAAAATGTTATTGTATTTTGTCGCCAGGCAGTTTCAGCAGCTGTATTTTTTTGGTGTTCAGATTCATAAACCAGATCTCCAGATGCGGAATAAATTCTAATCATACAGTGCTTTGGTAAATTGATGAATCGTATCTTGTAAGGATCTGCCACATCAGGGTACATATGCAATGGGTCACTGAAATCTAGGCGGTATGGATTTGGAACAACCCGGATCTGTTCTCCCATTGCATCATAAATCTGCCCCGCGGGCTGAAATGGGGTCACAGCTATCATATTTTTCTGTTCAGGTGCCGCATAACCGCTTTCTAACGATGGTACTGCGCCATGATCATTCCCAAATATATCGATCCAAGTGTCATGCCCAGTGTCATAAGTGCGTACATTATAATAATAATTATATCCGGCGAAGGATTCACCATCAGTAAATGTATATTTTCCAGTATTTTGATCGTAATAATCCTCATTCTTTAGAGAAATATCAGAGACCAACTCCCAGGGCCCGTAATGCCAATCAAATGATGGCGGCCAGGCTCGATAGACCCGGTACCCGGCCACATCTGAAGCTTCTGCACCAGTGTAATCAGGGTCAGTTGCATCGTCAGTATCATCACCCCAGGTAATAACCATTTGCCCTAAGGTACTATTTTCGAACTGAACCTTAACATCAGGTGGTGGATCGGGTAAATTAAAACCCATGTCATAGGCAAATTGCGCCTGCTTAAAATTTCGTATAATTGAATGTTCTCCATCCTTGAGTTGATCTTTTGCACCTTGTGTTTTTGACCAAGTGAGTTCATCCAGATTGTGCCAATCAGCACCGGAACCAGCAGCAAAAGCGATTACGACCTTTCCTTTTTCTCCTGGATTTAATGTGTAGGGACCAAACGCGAGTGAGTGTGTAACCAACATGGATGAGTCAGGATTATCGGTGTTATTTTCTGCAGATGTGCCTAAAACCATACGGTACATTTCTGCATCTGTTTGGCGCCTGTAAGTAGGTTCTTCGTAATCACCCTGATTTGAGTCACCGTTTTTCCACCACCTAAAATTAAATGGTTGTTCTGCAGCTTCAGGACTAACATAATTTTCATCAGGATCATTTATAAATGGCGGTTGAACATCGAGTGGTCCAAAACCGATATACTGGTAGCCCATTAATTGACCTTCGACCTGTCCCTGGTATTCATTGTAATTCGTCAATTGTGCGAACGTGGATTCAAATGGTTGTCCTGTATCATCGTAGGATGTACCGATCCAGTCATCGTCTCTCTGATAGCAGAATACCAGATTGCTGTATTCAACAGTGCTCTCTGGATTATCGGCTGTATAATTTGTTGCTTTTGTGTAATAAAACCAGTCATCCTGTGCTGATTCACGATTCACGCGCCAATCACTCCAGCTCATACCATTGCCGCGGGCCCATTGATGAGCACCACTGGCAACACTAAAACTATTCATGAACGTAATGAAGGTTTCTGTTAAAACTTTCGAGCCGGTATTTTCAAAAATTATTTCCTCAATAATAAAATCATCAAAATCTTGATAGCTCCAGGCGTAGGCTTTTCGTGTTACAGTTAGACCTAGTTTATTTTCCCATTGGCTAAGGATGATCTCCTCCGGAAATTCATCATTTATAATATAATCACCATGGCGGTAATTATGGATTTCAACCGGCTCATTCCCACTGATATCAGTATGATAGGGAGAATAATTTGAGCGCTCAAAATTTGGGCCGGTCGAATCACCAAGACTGGCCTCAATTGAACTGGAAACAGGATATCTTTTTGCAACAACATCATTGGTGACATCTCGTGGCCCTGAGTATGAAACTAACGTATCGACGCCATCCCCAATACCAAGAAACCATAAACCAACACCGCGGGCATTTTGCGGATTACAGACTCGCGCCACATCTAATATATTAGGCGCTTCAGCTAATACGGCCGCAATGTCCAGCCAGTATGCCATAAAATCCTGTGCCCTGCCGGCGTTGCCAGGGTATTCTAGTGTGGTTTGATCATGGCTTTGATAGCGTGGTGTATTTCCGCCACCTTGGAGTCCGTTATTCCGGAATGTGCCCCATAGTTTTCCCCGGGTTAATAGCCGTGGCGCAAACCCACTCACCGGATCCGCTTGGGCATATAGAATTGAACTGGAAATGGGTACGACCATAATTAAAAGGAATAACAAAATGAAGCTTTTTTCTTTTTTCTGGTCTTGCAAATTATTAACCAATAGTTAAAATGAAGTTCTAATGCCAATCTGGATTTCGCGGGGTGAGCCATGGTAACGGGAATTGCCGTAAAAATCACCATAGTCTTGGTATTGTTTATTATCTGGTCGCGGTGTTTCCATTCCCCAGCGAATGAATTCACCGGGCCCATAGATAGAACTGAAACCACCGTCACCACGCACATCACGCTGGTCAAATAAATTGGAAACCTGAATATAGAGCGTTCCCTTGGCAGTATTTTTCTGGTAGATCACTTTTTCAAAAGATAAATCGGTACGAGTTGTCAATGGTCCATTACGCCACTCTGAGGCTCCGCCAATTGGTGAGTATTCAAAGGGAGTCCCCGTGGACATACGGTAGACAATGTTAGCAGTGATATTGCCAAACAAGCCCATTGGCCCAAATTTGTCTGGTGTGGCAATAAATATCTGGGCTTTGCCATAATTTCTGATATCTGCGTCTGGTTTAGGTTCTTCTTCTGTACCGCCCCAAAATTCGACCCAATGTAGGCCAGTGTTCCCGGCATCATGTATCTCCATTCCCAGTGCTCTCAATGAATCAAGAAATGTATTTGCTTTACTGGCGTATTGATTCGCTAAAAATACAGGAGCCAATGGTCGAGGTGTCTCGGAACCGTCATCATTAGAACTATACATCATCCAGAACTTGCCATCAGCAACAAATGCAGAATCCGGTATCCAAAACTGACTTCCAACTCCTGCTTCCCCTTTCACAGCCCATTGTATATTGTAGGCAATGTTAAAGCCAAAATAATTGTTGAAGTTCTTCTTAAGCGATAATTCAAATCCCTGGATATCCTCATGAATACCATTGCCAGCCATGTGGGTGAACTGGAAATCAAACATTTGTTTAGCGGGGTCCCACCAATTTAATTGCACTGTTCCTGGACTGGATACCTGGTTGCTTGAACTCTTGTAAAACGTTGATAAGGCCAAGATGTAATCGGAGTAAAAATTCCAATCAAAACCAAGCTCAAAACTAATGGTCTTTTCATAGGTGAGGCGTGGATTGCCAAAAAAGCTTTCTTCAAGAGTATTATACAATTCTGTATCATCATTTAGATTATTACTATTTATGTCTGTATCACGAGTCCCATCGTTGACCCAGCGTTCGCCATACATGGTATAAAAACTGGCTAATTGGTAAATATGTCCGTAGAAAAAATGGATCATGGAACGATCGGTGATTGGGTGTGCTACACCAATTCGGGGACTCCAGGCCGTAATTGGTTTCGTTTTTTCAAGCAGGCCAAATGATTCTAATGAATCGTAGTTAAAGCGGGTAAAGGTATCATAGAAATAGTCTGAGGCAGCTATAGCTGTTGTTAATGGGTGCTTCACGGAAGGATCAAAATGATCCATGCGAATACCAGCATTGAGCACCAGTCCTTTATATTCCATTTTATCTTGAATGTACCAGGCGAATTGTTTTGGCTGTACAGGGTTTCCTGTGCGGTGGTGATACCCAATGTAATGTAGTCGTCGGCTGTTTAGCACATCAGAATAATTTCGAGCCCACACACTGTAATCTGTATAATCAATACCAGTTTTTAAGAGATTATTTTTATTGAATTGACTGGTAAAATCGAACTTTACCTGGAAGCGTGTACGTTTCCCTTCATCGTAGGCATAGACATCTCGAGGTAGATTGAACCAGCCATCTGCGTCCTTTCTGATATCCATTGTTGAATCAGGAAAATCTTCAGGTGTCTGTGCATTGATACTATTTGAAACCCGTAATTCGTAATAAGTTCTTTCTGAAAGCATATGGCTGATGGCCATATAACTCATTTGATTAGTATTAATGATCTTTCCGGAAGAGGCGTTTTCCATTGGTAAGAAGATGTTCTTTCCGTCATCTCCCATTCCTTTAATCCCGCCAACTCCAGCCACAGAGTGGTAATTCCAGTTTTGTGAATATACGCCACCGAACTTCAAAGATATTTTGGGATGAAGGTTAAGAGATAATTTCCAGGTGCCTTCGAAATTATCTGCAGAGTGGGACAATGGACTAATGCTATTTACAGCATTATTGTTGGTTCGACCACCCAGGAAAAATGATACACCCTTCATTAAAGGGCCGGTTATATTCGCTTGGATAGCGTAACCGGCATACTTTGTATAATCAATTTTTTGGTGTGCTAATTTACCCGTTGTGCTATCAATTTCATTTACCCATTCCGAATTATCCCATTCCATATGCCCCTTATGGATAGCCGCATCATAATAATTGGGGCCCCAATGGTTGGCTCCACCCAATTCGTTTGTGTATTCAAAATTACCATGAAAGGAATCTGTACCTTCTTTTGTAAT
>CAJWGZ010000016.1 GCA_913041075.1 uncultured Fidelibacterota bacterium
GGAATTTCTTAATTTGTAACGTTATGGGGTTTTTATCCAATATCTCTAATCCATTAAACTGGCTATCGGGTGATATTGCTATCGATCTTGGTACTGCAAATACACTGCTCTGGATGAAGGGTAAAGGTATCATGATCAATGAGCCTTCAATCGTAGCTAGATCTGTGAATGATGGTAATATTATTGCAGTAGGCAATAAAGCAAAAGCGATGCTGGGACGGACTCACCGTGACATAGAAACAATTCGTCCCCTGCGAGATGGTGTGATAGCCGATTTTGATATGACGGATGGCATGCTCCTTGGTTTTATCCGGATGATAAATATAAGTCCTTTGGCCAGAATGCGGATGGTGATATGTGTACCTTCTGGTGTCACTGAAGTCGAGAGACGGGCTGTAAAAGATTCTGGTTTGCGTGCCAACGCAAGAGAAGTATTTCTTATTGAAGAACCTGTGGCAGCAGCAATTGGCATAGGTCTTGACATTTCACAGCCAATCGGTAATATAATTGTTGATATTGGTGGCGGCACGACGGAAATCGCTGTAATTGCATTATCTGGTGTCGTTACAAAAGAGACGATCCGCGTTGCTGGTGATGAAATGGATGAAGCATTGGTCCAGTGGTTCCGAAATGAACATAAACTGGATATCGGAATATCCACTGGAGAAGCGATTAAAAAATCCGTTGGTTCCGCCATGCGCATGAAAAGTGAAACAATATCAGTCAAAGGCAGGGACCTAGTGTCAGGGATTCCGAAAACTATCGATGTTACTTCAGATGAAGTTCGACAGGCATTGAAGGATCCAGTAAGCATGATCGTTGAAGCGGTAAAAAAAGCATTGGAGCGTACACCACCTGAACTTTCCGCTGATATATTGGATAGAGGTATCATCATGACCGGAGGTGGCAGTATACTAAAGGGAATGGATCAGATCATTCGCGAACGTACAAATGTTCCTGTTAATATTGCTGAAGACCCACTACTTTCTGTTGTAAGGGGCACTGGCATGGTACTAGAGGATATTAAAAAATACGAAGCGGTTCTTATTTAACGCCATTCAATCATGAGGACCCTTTACCTCATACTCCTAAAACGTAAAGATATTTTCACCCTAATATTGAGTATTATCCTTTCGTTGCTAATGTTGAGTAACGGAGAATCAGATAATGTTCGGTTATTACGCAGTAAAGCAAATCGCTTCTTTACCATTCTTTATTCTCCGATCACCTGGATACGTTCAATGGCACTTATTGAGGAAGAAGCGGCCTTACTGAGGGGTAAAAATCTGCAGTTGTCTTTCCAGGTAGAATCTATGCGTTATCTGTTGGAAGAAAATAATAGGCTGGAAGAATTACTGGATTTTCAACGAGAGAGTAAAATGACAATTTTACCGGCCCGGGTGATCAATATGAGTGCTTCGCCATATTTATCATCATCATTATCAATAGATGTAGGTCTAGAATCTGGCGTTGAAGAAAATGATCCCGTCATCACGCCCAAAGGCATTATTGGAAAAACGACTATTGTTGGAGATAATGCTTCCATTGTGCAGATGATCAATGATGTCAATTTTAGGCTCAGCGTTCGTATTAAGCCCTCGGGATCTACAGGCATCATGCGTTGGCTCGATGGTGGCCTATATCTAATCAAGGAAGTGCAGAAAAATGCAAATGTGAATATTGGGGATAAAGTGGTAACCTCTGGTTTTAGCGACATATTCCCTAATGATCTTCCAGTAGGAGAGGTTGTGAACATTACCGATGAGCGGGGCAGGTTTCAAAAATCTGTTGTAGTACAAATCAATGAAAATATTGGTTCAATTATTAATCTGTTTGTGATTGTGGATCAGTAGCATGGATCGAATAAGACCTTGGCTAATCTTAGTTGGTGTATTCTTACTACAATTTTTTCTATCTGAATTATTGGCAATTCAATATTACCGTCCAGATTTCGTAGTTATTTTTATTTTGTATTTTGGACTATTTTTTGGTTCTTATTATGGTGTTATCGCTGGGTTTATCATTGGAATATTTATCGACTTAACCCCATTGGCTTCGTATTTTGGACTTAGTTCAATGACCTACTCGATTACTGGTTATTTAGCCGGTCATTTACAGGATAAATATATCCGTTGGTCTCCATTCGCATTCCATGCAGCATGGTTATGCATTATTGCATTTCATTTTCTTCTATTCACCTATGTGCGCTATCAATTGCTTTTTGAAGTAGATATGTTACAATATTTATTACGGTGGTTTTTGACGATGACTTATACACTGATCTTTTTGTTAATACTGCAATTCTTTTTTCCGGTAAAAAGGATTCAAGGTGCTTAAGTCAAAAAACCTTGTACCAAGATCTAGATTATTGGCAGCAAATAGTGTAATTATTTTCGTTTTCACTATTTTGCTTTTTCGGTTTTTCCATATTCAGATATATGGCTACAATAAGTATAAAATACGGGCCGATATTAACCGTATCAGGGCCATACCAACTGCGGCGCCGAGGGGCATGATTTTGGATCGATATGGCCAAATATTAGTGGATAACTATCCAACATATATTCTTACCGGACTGCCCAATGAAATGGGTAATGAAAATTGGAGTTTTTCAGTTATCAGCAACTGTACCGCAATTGATACCGCAATATTAATCGATAATTTTGACAGATATTTTCGCGGTCGCTTCATTCCATCTAGAATTATTAAAGATTTAACTTTTGATCAATTAAGCTGCATAGAAGAACACAAACACGAATTAGCCGGAATAAATTACATTCAGTTTTCGGAAAGATCGTTTCCCTCAGATGTGAATATGAGTCATGTGCTAGGATACGTTAAAGAGATTGATCGGTCACTGATGAGCAATATGGGTGATACTGAAGAATATGATGTAGGTGACTTAATTGGCTGGCAAGGATTAGAAAAACAGTATGAAAACCGACTGCGAGGTGAAAAAGGATTATCATTTTTACAAGTTGATGCATTTGGTAGAGAAGTTGGTAAAGTTAAAGATATAAATGATATTAAACCGATCCCTGGACAGGACGTATTTACAACGATTGATTTAGGTTTGCAGAAAACTCTTGAAAAAGCCATGTCCAGGTATATAGGTATAGCCTTGGTTACCGATCCAGTAACAGGACGAATACTCGCTTTTGTAAGTTCTCCAGATTTTTCTCCGGATATTTTTACGGGTAATACTACATTGCGGGAGTGGCGTGATATAGTTAATGATCCAACCAAACCTTTGCTAAATCGTATTACAAATGGGTTGTATCCACCTGGGTCCACCTTCAAAATGATTACTGCAATCGCACTTTTAGAAGGTCTTATGATTGAACAAGATGAAGAGTTTGAATGCGCCGGAATATATCAATTTGGTGACCGAGTATTTAAATGCTGGAAAGTAAGTGGTCATGGAAAAGTTAATTTAGACCAGGCTATTACGCAGTCCTGTAATATTTTCTTTTATCAAGCTGTGCAACGTGTATCGCTTAATAGGTTTATAAACCTTTGCCAAAATTTTGGTTTTGGTAGCAAAACAGGTATAGATTTGCCGAACGAATTAGCTGGGTTGGTCCCTACAAGGGATTATATGAACAGGCGTTACACGAGCAGAGGTTGGTCTCGCGGACATTTATTAAATATAGCTCTAGGTCAGGGAGAATTACTTGCGACACCAATTCAACTTGCTGTTTACATCAATAAGATAGCTACTAAGGGAAACACATTTATACCACATTTTCTATTATCTAAAGTACCCGAATCAACAAATTCAATTAATTTGAATAAAGAGACATGGGTAAATATTGAAAATTATTTATTCAACGCTGTTAATCATAAATATGGAACTGGTTTAGCTGCAGATCCAAAAATAAATGGTTTAAAGGTATATGGAAAAACAGGCACTGCTCAAAACCCGCATGGGGACGATCATGCCTGGTTTGTTGGCTACGCTAAAGACGGAAATCAAATGGCATCTACCATTATATTGGTAGAAAACGGTGGGGGAGGCGGTAAAATTGCGGCACCGATCGCGCGCATCGCTTTCAAGCATTTGTTTAATAAAAATATTGAAGATAGACTTGCAGTAAAATAATGTTTAAAGCGGTATATAATCAGGCATCGGATATGCCTATCTCGATAATAATTTTTACCATAATGTTAACATGTCTGGGACTGATTTCTTTATTTAGTATTAGTATGCATCAATTTGGTGACCTCGCAATTACAACTTTTACAAAACAGCTGCTTTTTTTGATACCTGCAATTGTAGGTTTTCTAACAATATTATTTATTCCGAAATATATCATCCACAAGTATATATATGCTGCTTATAGCCTAATGTTGATTTTAATTTTGATCCCGTTTCTTTTTGATACCATTGCAGGTACGCATCGTTGGATAAATATTGGTTTACCCGTGGGTGTCCAACCATCTGAGTTTGCCAAGTGGATCATGGTGGTTGCTCTGGCACGCTATCTTTCTGATCATAATCTGCGAATAAAAAGGTTCACGACAATACTATTCCCAATATTTATTGCCTTAGTACCTGCTATAATTATCCTGCAGCAACCGGACCTTGGAACAGCGATAATACTTTTGACGCCTATTTTGCCTATGTTGTACTGGGTAGGCGCCAGGCCATTTCACTTGTTCATACTTGTGGCTCCTGTACTGAGCATTGCTACTGCATTTCACACTATTTCCTTTACTGTGTGGGCGATTTTAATGGGTAGTGTACTGTATCTGACGCAACCAAGGTTATTTTTTGGAGTTATGTTTTATTTTGGTAATATATTTTTAGGATTATTGTCACCATTTCTGTGGAACAGTTTAAGGCCTTACCAGCAGAAGAGGATTCTAACCTTGTTCAATCCTGAATTAGATCCGCTAGGAGCAGCTTATCAGACAATACAAAGTAAAGTGGCGATTGGATCTGGCGGGTTTTTCGGCAAGGGATTAGGGTTGGGAACCCAAACACACTTAAAATTTCTTCCGGTTCAGGAATCTGACTTTATTGTTTCCGTTATCGGTGAAGAATTTGGGTTTATTACAATCTCAATTATGTTAATTATTTTTTCACTTTTTATACTAAAGATCGTAAAACTAGCGTTTTTAGCAAAAGAACGTTTTCCGGGGTTGGTTCTCATAGGTATTGGCACAATCTTCATGGCGCATGTTTTTGTTAATACTGCAATGTCAACGGGAATGATCCCAGTAAAGGGTTTACCATTACCATTTATATCGGCAGGTGGTTCATTTTTATTGTCCTGCTTTATAATGATCGGTCTGATTATAAAAATGAGTGATGAATCAATAGAATGACCAAGTAAAAGGAATTGATGTTAGGGACTTGCAGAGCTAAATTCGAGACCAGTTTGTGCTGCAAATATCCTAAATAGCCCCGATGATCATTAGCCCAACTAAAATCCCTCGGATTATTCTGTTTATTTTTCTCGTACTAAGTACTGGAACTGCCCAAGCTCAGCAGACCGATATAAAGCGTGAGTTAAAACGGCTAAATGCAAAGATAGATCGAGAACGAGTTAGGACAGATTCACTAGAGACACAAATCAGTATTCTATTACCTGATTTGCGGAACACTCTCAGAGCGACGGTTGATGCAAAAAAACAGACTGATTCAGTTGCTATTTTGCTAATAAATCGAATAAATACTCTGCAGAACAAGATTCGGATGCTGGAAGACAAGTCAATTTATACTGATAGCACCAATTTTGAAATTCTTGCCCAACTTGTGATGATCGAAAATAAAATTATCACATTAACTAATAGTTTTACTGAGATGTATAGCCTGCGATCTGAAAAACAGGGTGGTGTCATTAAAACAAAGATTAGTACCGCGGAATATCAGAGAAAATATATTGAAGCATTGAGCTACTACCAGAATGGTGATTATAATCAAGCGATTAAAGGTTTCTCTGAATTAGTGCTGGAGGATCCCTCGAATAAACTTGCTGATAACAGCCAGTATTGGCTCGCAGAGTGTTATTATTCAATCAAAAATTACAAACGAGCAACTCTAGAATTTGAAAAGGTATTTACTTTTCCAGGCACGGATAAGGACGATGATTCTCAACTAAAACTAGCTCTTGCATATCAGAGCCTTGGTAATTTTGTGAAAGCAAGAGAAGAATATCAGCGGATGATTGATTATTTCCCGAGTAGTGAATACTTTAGCAGGGCCAAAGAATCACTCAAGCAATTGAGTGTGGAATAACCTTTAGTAATGACATTGAAGATATTTTATTTAACTACGGAGATAATTCCGTTTGCTAATACTTCATCCTTGGCCGCCTTCTCAGCGAAGGTGCCACTTTTATTACAGAACAAGCAGCATGACATTCGGACAATAATTCCGAAATATGGTTATGTTAGTGAACGAAAGTATATTCTTCGTGAAGTAATAAGATTACGTGAAATACCTTTTGAATTTGGTGAAGAAAATGTTATCACCTCGGCGAAAAGTGCCTTTATTCCTAAAACACGAGTTCAAGTATATTTTTTAGAAGATGACCAAAGATTTAAGCCGTTGACTAATTTAATATATAAGGCAAAAAATGGTCGTGTGCTTGTTGATAATGATATGCGATTTGCGTTTTTTAGTAAGGCATCCTTAGCTATTTTGCCTCATCTATTTTGGAGACCTGATGTAATGTGGTGCAATGACTGGCAATCTGTATTGGTACCAGCCTTTTATAAACAACAATACATGAATGATGAATTTTATGCAGATATGAAATCGGTACTTGTTGTTCATAATTACGAAAAGGAATACTTGGCCATTGGAAGGAATACCTTTAAGAATACTGGACTTGAAGAACCTGCCAGCATGAAAAAAGGGGTGGTGAATGCCTATGAGGCTGCCGCAGAATATGTAGATTTGATGATTGCAATTGATTCACCTAATAACCAAGTATCAAAAAAATTATTGGAACTACCCGCGATCAAAAAGAAAAAGAGTAAATTATTAACTATAAAGACTTCGGGGGAAGAATCACCAGATTATGATAAAGTTGCTGCAAGAATTGATAGTGGATTGCAGAAACTTTTTAGCTGATCACTCGTACCCAGTCTAAACTATATGAAAAATCTTCAGTTATTTGTGAGTTTTACCTGTATGCTAATTTTCCTAAGTTGCATGGAAGATACTGTTACAGTGGATCTGATGGATGATGGAATGTATCATGATACTCTATATGTTAGAGGGATCACAGGGTTTACTTATCAAACACCGCCACAGCTTGGCAATTCTACTTTGTTGTACTTTGGTACTGATAGCAATGGATTCCAGAACCCATTTGCATTTTTTAGGGTATCAAGCAATAGTATAACAACTCCAGTTGAGACATTTGCTAGTCTTAATGATTCAACAATAGAAATTGACAGTGCAAAATTCATATTAACATTCAATGAGGATTCGATAACAACAGGTATGATTTTTGATTTATTTTATTTTCAAGAAGGGGGCGACTCAATTTTCAGTGAGTCGGAGAGTAATTATCTAAACATTACGGAGCATGATCTCAACTCAACATATATAGGCAGTAGTAGATTATCACAGAAAGAACCAGATTCGTTGGGAACTACAAGCTTTCCTACGCTTTCGTTCAATGTTTCAGAAATACTTGATTCATTTTCAGATACTTCAAGTGAGAATCGTAATCTAACTGTTATGATAAAACCTAAATTTGAACTAGCCGGTGTTTTTTCCTTCAAAAGCAGTGAAAGTGGATTTACTTACGCTCCCCAGATACAGGTTTTTACCCATGACACAGCTTTTGTTGATTCTACTGGAGACTCGGTAGTGGTAGATACAATATCGCATACGTTTATATCCACTGATGATTTATCAATTATTATTCCACCCGATGGAATAGATGAAAATCCTAACAATATATCTTTAGGTAGAGGTATGACCTATAAAGCGATCATACAAATACCTGATTTGGACTCGATTTCAATACCACAGCAAGCAATCATAACGCAAGCTGAATTATCGTTTTATTATGTAAATGATACATCACAATCAAATTTTTATTTACAGATTCACCCAATAACTGATACTGTATCCATAGCGGAACTACAGGGTTTATTACTAGATGATCCACTCGTAACAGAACCCAGTTTAATTGCGGTTAACCTATCGAATAATGGAAGGATAAGCCTTAATATTCGAGAGTATTTGCAGTTACATCACTTTGGTTACATTCAGAATCAAGGGTTAAAGATGGAGGTAGCAAATACTGTTAGTCCATTCAATACATATTCGTTTTATATCAGTAATCTTGATTCACTTGCACCAAAACTTATCATTCACTATGTCGCTCCTTAATAGGTATACTAAAATTTTTCTCATTATGACATCCCTATGTTATGGTCAGGATGTGTACAGTGCATATGGTGTTGGTGAATTAACATTTGCGTCTAATGCAGCGGTAATGGGTATTGGCAGTAATGGGTTAATGCCCAGTTTTCAGGAATATATATCACTTAGCAACCCTTCAACCTGGCTTAGAATACCATTTGCCTATGTATCGTTAAATTATGGTGGGACGCAAATAAAAGACCGTGATTACGATTACAATAATGTGCTTTCTGGATTAAATCAATTTCAATTTATACTGCCTATAAAGGGCCGCTATGCCGTTGGTGTTGGTTTCCAACCATTTAGTTCACAGTTGTATTCCCTGGAGAGTGATGATATTAATGAAAAATTTATCGAAGGGGATACCCTTACAATTAATAAAGCAATCAATGGCTCCGGCGGTATTTCTGAACTCATTTTTTCGCTAGGTGCCAAACTAACAGAAAAAGAACAATTAGGGCTAAAACTAGAGTATTTGTTTGGATCAAACCGTAGACAAACAGTGTTCAACATTAAAGAAGGTGAACATGATTTAGATTACATATATAACCAGCGTAACATTTATAATGGTACATTAATAAATGGATATTTTTCATCCCATCGCCTTGGTTTTGGTTCAAGAATATTACGTTTAAGTGGATCGGTTAAAAGTGTTTTACATCCAGTACATATCAATCATTTTTCTTTTCAACCATTTGAGGATTCAAATGGCAATGGATATTATGACATTGCTGATTACCCAAGACCTTCCGGCGTGGATTCTATACCACCGGCAGCAATAGATACGATACTGAACAATCAGATAAGACCATTTGAATATGCTTTTGGGTTCGACCTGGAGTTGACTGAAATGATACATGTGCAGGGGGAACTATCCTCGTGGTCAGACCTAGCTGATAGTGGAACCAAGCTTATTTCTGGTTTAAATCAACGGGTAGTTGCTTATCGCCATCTCAATATGGGCCTTATTCGATTCGCGAGAGTTTTACCTAGAATTTGGCATGAGAGTTTACATTTCCGTGCTGGCATTTTTCAGCGTGCATATGAAATAGAAAATCAATTTTCTCATAACGATTATGCCGTGGATTATAAAATTAATGATTTGGGTATATCTATTGGCCTTGGTGTTAAATTCGGTGTCACAAAAAACCAAATAGATTTCGGTTTTAATCTGATTAATAGATCAGATTCACACAATAGTGATAAATTAATTACTAATTTTAATATAGGAATTAGCATTGGTGATCTTTGGTTCGTCAAGCGTAGGGTAAAAAAATAATGGCAACTTCAACAACTAAATATCGGGTAAAAACTTTTTCAATATTTATATTGGCTTTATTCTGTATTATGTGTGTACCGCCGACTGATACTTCAGCTTCTGATGACAGTGCAGCGGATCAAGCATATTGGGACTCCGTAAGAGCGGTAATGTGTCCGCGAAAAATGAGTAGTGCTGCCGAGTATTATAAGAATAAAGATTGGGAATCTACGGTCAGAATTTATGGGGATATTATTCGTTACGGATGCGACCGGGATGATCCAGAAGAAGTTTATCAATATTATGCAGTTGCTTTTGAATATCTAGGTAGGTTTGATAGTTCAGAATACATATTGTTAAAAGGACTGCAAATTTTACCGGATAACACTAATCTTCGCAAGCGTCTTGCCTATTCTTACAAAAAACAGGGAAAAGTAGACCAAGAAATATTGGAGTATAGTCGATTGTCCGATTTACTGCCCGAAGATATATCAATCAAAACAGAGTTAGCAAAACTTTATGGTGATCAAGGCGCCTATGATGACCAAGTTGACATCCTGAGGCAGATTCTCGAAATAGACCCTGGAAATGAGAATGCGCAGGGCGATATCGCTAGGGTATACGAAATGACCGGTAGAGATCCACTCCAAATATACGGTGAACGATTCCATAATAATCCTGATAATGTGTCTTATGGTTTAGACTATGCTGATCGTCTATTGAATGCAGAGAGGCCAGAAGATGCAATAGATGTTTTAAAACAGGTTATTAGTCAGGACAATACCAGTAAAGTAGCCTACCGGCAATTAGCAAAAGCTTATGATCGGTCAGAAATGTTCCAGCAAGCATCAGAGTCTTACGAGGAACTATTTAAGCTTGATCCTCGTGATTTTCGTGTTGCCATCCAGGTATCTGAAGTGAATATTGCCGGTGATAATTTTGGAAAGGCAATAAGGTGGGCTGAAAAAGCTGTTACCTCGTCCAAATCAGGGGAGGCCTATGCGCAACGTGGAAATGTCTATTACAAATCTTTTCAGGAATGTAGGTCAGCCGATATTTCTATTGATGATAGAATAGTTGCATCGTTGGCTCATGAGAGTTTTACTGTAGCAGAAGAAAATGATTACCGCAGGTTTCATAATTCACTAGTCTGGCTGGAAGAGAACGAAGTGTTATTTGGTCGATCCCATTGGTTTATGCTTGATGCAAATAAAAAGAAACAGGGCTATGTAAAGCCCGATTCAGAATGCTATAAATGGGTAGAAAAAAAATTAGATAAAGATCCAAATTGGTAGATTATGATTGCACATGCCTAAAACACCATTGCAAACCTCGGATCCTGAATTATATAATATATTGGTAAGTGAAGTATCTCGGGAAAATACTACCCTTGAACTCATAGCATCAGAGAATTTCGTCAGTTACCCCGTGCTGGAAATGGCCGGGGGAGTGATGACCAATAAGTATGCTGAGGGGTACCCTGGAAAACGATACTATGGTGGCTGTGAATTTGTTGACGAAGCTGAAAATCTAGCTCGCGACCGCGCCAATCAACTTTTTGGTGTAGAATACTCGAATGTGCAACCGCATTCAGGATCACAGGCAAATATGGCTGTCCTAATGACCTTTATCGATGTTGGTGACACAATTTTGGGCCTGGACCTAGCTCATGGAGGACATCTCACTCACGGCAGTAAAGTTAATTTCTCCGGTAATTTATATCATTCTGTATCCTACCAGGTTAAAAAAGAAACAGGTAGGGTGGATTTCGATCAAGTTCTTTCGCTGGCAAGGGAACATAAACCAAAATTAATTATTTGTGGTGGGTCTGCTTATCCACGATTCATAGAATTTGAGGATTTCAAAGGAATTGCTGATGATGTGGGTGCATTTCTAATGGCAGATATAGCACATCCATCCGGACTTGTTGCTACAGGCCTCCATCCGTCACCAGTACCCTATTGTGATGTAATTACGACTACAACTCACAAGACTTTACGCGGACCACGTGGTGGTATGATCATGATGGGGAAAGATAGTGGTAACCCATGGGAAATTGTTGCACCAAAGTCTGGTCGATTGAAGAATATATCAGAATTACTTGATAGTGCAGTAATGCCAGGAATTCAAGGGGGCCCTTTAATGCACATTATTGCTGCGAAGGCGGTTGCATTTGGTGAAGCTTTACAACCGGAGTTTACAGTTTATACGCAGCAGATAATAGATAATGCAAAAGCTATGGCGAATGAGTTTTTAAGTAGAGACTATGATCTTGTATCCGGCGGCACGGATACGCATATTATTTTAATTGATCTAACCAAGAAGGCGATCACAGGAAAGGCAGCAGAAAATGCACTGGAAAAAGCCGGAATTACGGTAAATAAGAACATGGTACCGTTTGATGAAAGAAGCCCGTTTATTACTAGTGGTATCAGAATTGGTACGCCTGCAGTTACAACCAGAGGCATGACTCAGGATGATATGGTAAAAATTGTTGCCTTAATTGATACGATTATAGAAAAACCCAACGATGAGGATAATATCGTTAGGGTAAAGGCTGAGGTAAATGATCTATGCAGCTCTTTTCCACTTTACTCCGAATTGGGATCCTAATACTGATTCATTATTTACCTAATCTTAATTTTTCTATAATTAAACCACATGCTAGAATCTGGTTTATTATTATTTGCTGTTTAAACACCCAATCATGTTCTACCAGCACAATGTTACGAACAAGTCCCAACACAGTAGAAATGATTATGATGAAACGGTCGGAATCGATTCTCGAAAGTGAAGCAATACCAGACAGATCAGAAAAATCATTAAAGCATTGTATTATCCTGACACAAACTGCATTTGGATTTATCATGGAGAATGCTGAACGTGAATTAGATGAAGATTATAAACAAGGATTAACACTATACGCGGAGGCCAATAAATATTTTACAAGAGCAGTAGTTTTGGGAGAAAATTATATGTTTCTACGTTACCCGTGGTTTGATGAATGGCTGAATAATAGTCCAGATAAACATATAAAATTTGGAAATGATGATATGGAAGGGTTATACTGGTTGGCCGCTGCCTATGGCGGGGCGGTGAGTTCAAGCCGCGGCGAGCCGGAATGGGTTATACAATTACCAAAAGTAGGAAAGTTATTGGACAATGCTCTGGCAATAGATCCAAATTGGAATTATGGAAGTCTATACTCAGCAATGATCCCGTATTCGTTAAGTAGGCCGGATGCGCCTGTAAATGCCAGTGAGGTAGCGGAAGGCTATTATCGTAAGGCGCTCGTAGCCTCTGATGGCAAGGATTTAGGCCTGCATGTGAGTTTTGCAGAAAATGTATTAATCGCCAGGCAAAATCGTAGTGAATTTGTTAGGTTGCTTACATTAGTTTTAGAATCTAATCATCGAGGGATTAAAGAATTAGAAGTTGGGAATTACATGGCAAAAAAAAGGGCGCAATGGTTATTGGGTCGTACTGAGGAGTTGTTTTACTAAATGAAAAAAATAATATTTATACTATTAGTTCTTGGGTACACTGAATTATCGGCTAAAAAAGTAATTATTAAAATGGCCAGTTTAGCCCCGGAGGGTAGTTTCTGGCACGGCATGCTCATTGAAATAGGGCAGCAGTGGAAAATAGCTACGGATGGACAAGTAATTCTTAGAATTTACCCGGGCGGTGTTGTGGGCGATGAAAGAGACATGATCAGAAAGATTCGGATTGGACAATTACATGCAGCAGCAGTATCCACGGAGGGCCTTCATGAAATAAACCCGGATGTTTACGTATTTGCCTTACCCATGGTTTATGATAATTATGATGATGTGGAGTGGATGCGGTCGCAAATGGCCGAACGATTGCAGACCGGTATGAAAAATAATGGGTTCGAATTACTTACCTGGGCTGATGTAGGGTGGGTGCATCATTTTTCAACCAAACCTATTATATATCCAGAAGACTTGAAACAGCTAAAGCATTTTACATGGGCAGGTGATTACCGGGCAGCAGAACTATGGAAAAAAGGTGGCTTTCAGCCGGTCCCATTGGCCTCAATCGATATTATGCCAGGGTTTCAAACTGGACTTATTGAATCGGTATCCACCACGCCAATATTTGCATTGGCACAACAATTGTTCGGCATAGCAGATTATATGTTGGATATAAAATGGGGACTATTGACCGGCGCTTTAATCGTGGATAATAGGACATGGGAAAAGATCACGCCAGACTACCAGAAAGTTATGACATCAATAGCTAAAGAAGTCATTGGATCCAAAAATGAAATAATACGCTATGGTGGTGGAGAGAAAGCGATATCCGCCATGGAAGAATATGGATTAAAAGTTCATCGTCATACACCAGAAGAATTGCAGGTATGGAAAGATTTTATAAAATCATGGGAAAAAGATATTCGTGGAGGATATGTCCCGACCGAATTATATGATACTGTTCAAGAAATTATGAGCAGGAAACCACACTAAATAAGGATATTATAGGACCAGAAATGGCCCGGTTAAAACAAAACCACTTCGTTAAACGCCTAAAATGGGGTGAGGATACCCTTGCAATAGCTGTTTTTGCAATTCTAACCTTCTTTCCAACTTTGGAGATTCTTACCAGGTTAATTGGTCGACCTGGTATACCTGCATCGCCAGTACTTGTACAGCATATGACATTATGGATTGGCTTTATCGGTGCAGTTTTAGCAACAAGGCAGAACAAATTACTTTCTCTGATAAGAAAACCATTATTTCAACAAGATGAAATATTCCATCCGGGGAGATGGTTAGCGAAGAACATTTCATTTATTGTTATTCTGGCCTTGTTCTGGGGAAGTCTAAATCTGGTTATGGTTGAATACCAGTATCCTACCTATATAGCGCCAGGTATACTTCGTTGGGTAGCCCAATCGATTATGCCCTTGGGTTTTCTACTTATTGCGGCACAGATATTTTTAAAAAGTTCTAAAAATCATCTATTAAGGGCGACTATGCTAATGATAACAATATTTATTATTATCATCAGTCTTACCGATGCATTTCAAGATAATGGTTTCTTTTTGTGGGGTTCAGTTGGCCTAATTCTATTCTCAATGATTTTTGGTACTCCAATATTTATAGGGTTGGGCGGCTTGGCTGTATTGTTCTTCTGGAGTGATTATACACCGATTTCAGCAATATCTGCAGAAACCTACCGCATAGTTGTATCGCCATCACTACCAACAATTCCATTATTTACTTTAGCAGGATATATATTGGCCGAGAGTCGTGCTTCTGAACGAATGCTAGAGTTGTTTAGAACTGCATTTGGCTGGATGCCAGGGGGTACTCCAGTGATTATCGTGTTATTATGCGGTTTTTTTACTGCGCTTACCGGAGGGTCGGGCGTGACGATATTGGCTTTGGGCGGATTACTTTTTCCATTACTTCGTAAAGAAGGTTATTCTGAGCAATTCTCATTGGGTCTCATTACACTTGCCGGTTCTTTAGGGTTGCTTTTTCCACCTAGTCTGCCTTTAATTATTTATGGTGTTACCGCTCACGTATCTATAAAAGATTTATTTATTGGAGGGCTAGTTCCTGGAATAATATTATCAGTTGTGGTTGCAGGTTATTCAATATTTCAAGGTTATTCCCAACACGTCGAGCGGCAGCCGTTTCATCTTAAGAAAATATGGGCAGAGTTAAAGAATAGCTATTTGGAAGCCATTATTCCACTACTGATACTTTTTGGGGTATTTGGCGGGTATACTACATTAGTTGAAACTGCCGCAGCAATAGTGATTTATATATTTATAGTTGAAGTCTTTGTTTATAAAGATTTGCAAATGAAAGAAATACCACGAATAATTATCGATTGTGCGACACTAATAGGTGGTGTACTAATTATACTGGGCGTAGCCATGGGTCTTACCAGTTATATCGTTGATGCGCAAATACCGATGTTATTAATGGAATGGGTTCAGCAAACTATCACATCAAAATATGTTTTTTTACTGTTATTGAATATTTTGCTACTTGTTGTTGGCTGTCTCATGGATATTTTTTCAGCAATTATCATAGTCGTGCCATTGATTACACCGCTACTTATTTTGTTTCCCGATATCCATCCAGTCCATCTAGCCGTTATTTTTATTGCAAATTTGGAACTAGGATATCTAACGCCGCCGGTAGGAATGAATTTATTTCTATCCGCCTATAGATTTGATAAAGATATGCCGGTGGTTTACAAGGCTACATTACCTTTTTTCTTATTAAGTCTGATAGTAGTACTAGCCATTACTTATATACCGATATTGTCGTTAGGATTATTGCGATTAATGCAATAGGTTTTATAATAATACTATATTTTCGAAAATGTGGGAACAATCACACATTAAAAATCATATCTTGACTGATGGTCGGCTCCCTCGATATATTTGCCGGCGTTAAAAGGATATTCTTATCGACCGTAAAAGCTAATAGCTAAGAATAATAGAACAGACCTCGGGATGTCCTGAGGCCGGGAGAATAAAATGAAACGATTAGCGACGATATGTACGCTTATCCTTTTGACAAGTATAAGCCCACTCACTGCACAAAGTGAAGCGGGGGCAATATTTTTACTGATCTCACCTGGTGCGCGCGCTGGTGGAATGGGTGAAGCACAAGTCGCAGTAGCCAACGATGTTTACGCCAGCTATTGGAATCCTGCTGGTCTAGCATTTCTTGAAGGATCCGAAATGGCTATAATGCATGTAAACTGGCTTCCTAATTTAGCCGATGATCTCTATTATGAATTCCTTGCTTTTCGCCGTCATTTTCCATATTTGGGCACATTAGGCGGACATATTATTTACCTTAATCTGGGTGAGCAGATACGTATGGGGGAGACTCCGGATGATTATCTTGGTAAATTTACCAGTTATATGATGGCAGCAACCATTTCATACAGTGCATTGCTCTCACAGAATTCATCCTTAGGCATTAACGCGAAAATATCTTATCAGCATTTGGTTGAACTAGGTGCAGGTAATGAACAGGGTAAGGGCACCTCCACTGATTTTGGTTTTGATATAGGTTATCTTCGTAAAGAATTCCTTACGCCCCGTCTAAATTTGGGGTTGACTGTTACCAATATAGGCCCCAAAGTTTCTTTTATCGACCCTGCACAAGCTGATCCACAGCCTACTAATCTAACTTTAGGATTTAACTATGCCATTGTTAATTCCGAGTTTAACAAACTTAACGTTGTATATGATGTAGATAAATTGCTGGTATCATCCTACCCGGCAATGGACTGGGATGGCGATGGTTATATCGGTGGATTTGATGAAGATGGTCATCAATCGGATAAAAATGCTGATTTCAATAAGGATGGCCAGCAGGAGACAGAGCATACTGATCCAATTTATTTGGCTATTTTTACCTCTTGGGTTGATGACTGGTTACTAGGCGGAGATATTGATTTGGCTACCCCTGGTAATGATCCTGACCGACAAATAGGCGGATTTCGCTGGAATGATATAAATGGTAATGGTGAGATAGACCCCGATGAGGGAGAAATGGAACCAACCGACGCTGCTCCTGGTGACGCAGCTTGGGGAAAATATAATGAATTTGGGCAAAAGGAAGTGGGCAGTGGCTCTGCCAGGACAATTCAAAATGAGCTCGATAAGCTCGTCCACAATATTGGTATGGAATACTGGTATTCTAGTTACTTTGCTTTGCGAATGGGTTATCTTTATGATAAAACTGGGAAGATAAGTAATCCAACCTTTGGCGTCGGTCTACGATTTGCGGGCTACGGTTTCGATTTTGGATATACATCAGGCGAACCAGGCCATCCACTAGCAAATACCATGCGCTTTTCTCTAAATATCGAATTTTAAACTACTCCGCGAAAAATAAAAAAATTATAAATGCGTAGGATTGTAATTATCCTGACAATTTCTGCTTCACTTTATCCCTGTTTTGCAGGAATAAATGGCTCTGTTCGTATTGCTGCGATTAGGGTATCATTTTTGGCAGATGATTCTCCAGGAACAACAGGAAATGGTTCATTCCTGCTAAATGCTCCTATTGATACTTGCGGAAGGTACACAATCGATCCTGTACCTCACGATCGATCCTATTTCGAGTCACAGTTAGTAGCTGTAAATAATTATTATCGCTCAGTTTCTTATGGGAAATTTGGCTTGGACCTTGATCAGTCTATTGTATTTCCATTTTCTGATGAAAATAGTTATGTATTGCCCGAAAAGATGGATTATTATCATCCCTATAATCAAACTGACCTGCATGATCAACGAGTAACTGAGTTATTTCGCGATGCTATAGAGACAGCATACAATGATGATGAGATTGATTTTTCAAATTATGATCATGTTGTGGTTTTCCATGCTGGTATAGGCCAAGATTTTTCCTTACCATTTCTAGACCCTACCCCAGAGGATATACCTTCAACATTTATTGATAGTGATATGTTGCAGGAATATGTCGGTGGTGTCCTACAATTTGGTACAACTACAATAAATCAGGGTATCATTTTACCGGAAACACAAAATCATTTATTTTATCAAGAGTCTGAAAATATTTTCTTCGATGCTGAGGAACCATGTGACTACCAATATGGGCTAACGGGTACATTTGCATTAATGTTGGGTTTTGCCATTGGATTACCACCCCTATGGGATACGAATTCAGGGCAGAGTGGCATCGGAATTTTTGGTCTTATGG
>CAJWGZ010000017.1 GCA_913041075.1 uncultured Fidelibacterota bacterium
CAACGATCCTGATCTAATTACGCCAGCTCATGAATTTGAAGATGGTATCGATTTTCTACCAACCAAACGACACATTCTTTTTGGTCATCATTTTACTTCTATAGCTGGCGCAGCGCCCATTATAGGACCGTGTGTTGCTGCATATTGGGGGTGGCTGCCAGCATTTGTTTGGGTAATACTAGGAACCGTATTTATGGGTGCTGTTCATGATTTTGGTGCTTTAGTGGTCAGCGTTAAGGAAAAAGGTCGTAGTATCGCAGACATTACTGCTAGTGTAATTAATAGCCGTACAAGAATTATGTTCCTCATATTTGTAATGATGTTGATATGGTTAGTCCTGGCTGTTTTCGCTATGGCAATCGCTGACCTTTTTGTAAGTATACCTTCATCTGTTCTACCAATTAATATTCAAATTATTGTCGCATTAATTATTGGTTGGATCATATATAAGAAGGGCATGAATTCATTTATTCCTTCAATTATTGCACTTGGGGTACTTTACCTTTTTGTTTGGTTGGGCACCCAAATACCCTTGAGTTTTTCATCATTAGGATGGGCAAAAGACCAACAAACTTCAGTATGGATCATTATTTTATTTATTTATTCTGGAATTGCTAGCCTTTTACCGGTCTGGTTGCTTTTACAGCCGAGAGATTATATCAATAGCCATCAGTTATTAGTTGGACTTGGTCTAATATTTCTTGGGATTGCAGTAGCGAATCCAATTATAGAAGCTCCACCGATCAGAACCAGTTTTGAAGCATCTGCGCCATCAATTTTTCCTTTATTATTTGTGACTATCGCCTGCGGTGCAATTAGCGGATTTCACGGATTAGTATCTTCAGGCACGACCTCCAAACAAATTAATAGTATAACAGACGCTAGGTTGATCGGTTATGGTGGTATGATTGGAGAGGGGACATTAGCATTGGCTTCTACTATATGTGCCGTAGCGGGGATCGGGTTAGTATCTACTTGTAATTTACCAGCAATAGGTGCTGTATCAGATTTAACCTGGTCTGTTTATTATGATTCCTGGGCTCATGCTAGTGCGAATAAAGCTACTGCCTTCGTACTTGGTGGAGGCGCACTGCTCGAATCATTAGGTATCTCACCTGAGCTTGCAAAAACGCTGATGGCGGTGCTTGTTATCGCTTTTGCAGCTACTACATTAGACACTGCCACTAGAATACAGAGATTTATAATAACCGAACTTGGAATTGTCCTGCGGTTTAAGTTATTAACGAATAGATATGCAGCTACCATTGCTGCTATTTTTCCGGCAATATTACTGGTTTTTGTAAATGTATCCCTGCCCAGCTCTACTGAGGCTAAACAAGTAGCATGGGTGCTTTGGCCCATATTTGGTGCAAGCAACCAGATGCTGGCTGCGTTGACATTGATGGTATTGACTTTATATTTCTGGCAGAAAAATAAGCCAGTGCTGGCACTACTTATACCAATGATCCTTGTTATGCTGGTCACAATTGCAACACTGTGTTTGAAAGCCATGGAATTTTATAGTCAGTATACAATACTATTCGTAATTGACCTTTTTCTGATTGGGCTAGTTATGTGGATGATCGTGGAAGGTATTATTGTCTTTCAAAAGAAGCGAAAGATAAATGCCAACAATTGAGCATGAGTCTATATAATGAATTTGTAGAAATCCTGATTCCTACTGAATTAATCTGATTGATATTGTTTTAATCGTTTTTTTCCTAGCTTTATATAGATTTTGTTCAATTCATAACCTAAAAAATGCCTTTTCATCATTTTTGCTGCCAGTGCAGTAGTTCCCGACCCTATGAATGGATCAAGAATGATATCGCCCGTAAATGAAAATAATTTAATTAATCGCAACGGTAATTCTACGGGAAATGGCGCTGGATGAGCCCGATCGTGTTCTGGATGAAATTTCCATATACTGCTTATATACTCACGCCATTCATTTTTACCAAGCTTACTGTTAGTTTTTGTTTTTTTGTCCATCTTTTCTGGTAATCCATCTTTAACAAAGATATTTATAAATTCTATTGTATTGAGACCATAAAAGTTTGGAGGATGGGGATAGGACCCCATCATTAATTGATCTGTACTTCCTTTGTCCCAAATAATTAAATCATAACGAAAAAATTCAGTGTTGTTAAGGATATTGGTTTCAATATCATTATTAATATTGAGATAATCACGATTATGATGAGTGTTCATCATTTTTTTATCCATGGGTAATATTGGTGAATTGATACACAGTTTTCCATTTGGTTTTAGAACTCGAAAACATTCTCTCCAAACGGGATCCATACTCGATATATAATCTTCATAGGAATTACTGCTTCGCCCAATTTGATCCTGATGATTGTAATTCTTTGCATTAAAATATGGGGGACTGGTAACGATCAAACGGATTGATTTATCAGGTATTTCATCCATTAAAACGCAAGATTTATTATAAATAATATCTTTTTCCATTGGCAGAAATTTAGTGTATCAATTAATCTTTACAATTGCTAAATAGTATGATTCCTAAAAGCATCCAATTAATGATCAAAGTGTATTAATTTCTAAATAACATAAATTAAAATTGCACACTGACCGTGGGTAAAAGAAAAAAATCACAAAGAGAAGAACTAAAAAAATGGCAGGCTGACGTAAAAAATTCACCTGCCCGTGATTACAATTTTGATAGCATAAGTGGTAGATCTCTTGATCTACTATACTCTCCACAAAAAATTGATGATGAATATATCGAAAAACTCGGTTTTCCGGGGCAATATCCTTACACGCGAGGTGTTCATGCAAATATGTATCGCGGAAAACTTTGGACGATGCGGCAATTTTCCGGATTCGGCACACCTGAGGAGTCTAATGAACGCTATCATTATTTACTAAAGCAGGGACAGACAGGGCTTTCCATTGCCTATGACATGCCTACTTTAATGGGGTATGATCCAGATCATCCAATTTCATTGGGTGAAGTAGGTAAATGCGGAGTGAATGTAGCAACGCTAAGAGACATGGAAATTCTATTGAAAGATATTGATTTAGGTAATGTTTCTATATCCCAAACGATAAATGGACCGGCCATGATTCTATTGGCTTTTTATGTTGCTCTTGCCGAAAACCAAGGAGTTCCATTAGATAAACTTCGTGGTACACTGCAAAATGATATTTTAAAAGAATTCACTGCCCAAAAAGAATGGATTTTCCCTCCGGAACCTTCCATGCGTATTATCACTGATATGTTGGCCTTTTGTACAGAAAATATGCCCCAGTACAATACTATTTCAATTTCGGGTTACCATATTCGCGAAGCTGGTTCTACAGCAGGTCAAGAACTCGCTTTTACATTAGCAGATGGATTCACCTATATCGAATATGCTTTAAATGCAGGATTACAGATTGACGATTTTGCCCCAAGATTATCCTTTTTTTTCAATTCCCATCTTGACTTTTTTGAAGAAATTGCAAAGTTCCGTGCTGCTCGTCGTATTTGGGCTCGCCATTTAAAAGAAAATTATGGTGCAAAAAATGAGCGGTCCTGGAAATTGCGATTTCATGCTCAAACCGCAGGGTGTTCTTTGACTGCCCAGCAACCTGAAAACAATATTTCCAGAACGGCCTTTCAAGCAATTGCTGCAGTATTTGGTGGTGCACAATCGCTGCATACAAATTCAATGGATGAAACATTAGCACTTCCTTCCGAAAAAGCAGCGGAGATCGCACTCAGAACACAGCAACTCATCGCTTATGAAACAGGCGTGGCTAATGTTGCGGACCCTCTGGGAGGCAGCTGGCTGATTGAATCATTAACTGATCAGCTCGAACAGGAAGCGGAGAAATATTTTGAAGAGATTGAACACCTTGGAGGCGTTATTCAGGCAATAGAAAAGGGCTATTTTCAAAGAGAGATCGCCCGTTCTGCAAAGAGCTACCAAAAACTTGTTGATCAAAAGCAGCTTTTTATTGTAGGAGTGAACCAGTTTGGTAAAGATGATGAAAACATTGATATCCCCATACTAGAAATTGGACCAGAGGTGGAACAAATCCAGGTAAAAGCTGTAAATGAATTGAAAAATACTCGTAATGAAACTGCTGTTCAACAAGCACTTTACAAAATCCGAGAAACTTGCGCAAATGGTGGTAATATTATGCCGCCAATCATTGAAGCGGCAAAAGTTTATGTCACACTTGGTGAGATTGTGACTGCGATGAAAGCTGAATTTGGGGAATGGCAAGAAGCTGCAGTTTTTTAATAATTATGGAAATAAATAGGAGATGAATATTTACTAGACGCCCAATGAGCCAGCGCCGGTTTAAACCTATCACTAAACCGATTATTTGATTTATTTTGCAACAGCTACAATGATGGAATAAAATTTCTTTCTAAACTGCGGGAAAAAGAGATCAATAATATTGATCCATTGAGCATCTGATGCTAAAATAAAACAGTAATAATTTTAAAACAGTGAACCACTAAAATATTTTCTGTATTTATACCAAGATTTTACCATGATAAAAAATCAGATAACTTTTGTCTTATTAGTTATAGCATTACTATCCTGTGACTCTGGCAACCACACCCGGACATATCATCTAACCAAAGCAAAAAATAAAAGTTTCACACAGCCAGCCGTAGAAAATAAAAAGGAGTCATCTGGGTTTACATGGGAAAAGCCTGATTTATGGATTCCAACTGAAGGCTCTTCAATGAGACTGGCAAGTTTTGAAGTTCCTTATTCTACTGGATCTGGAGATTTGTCTATCATGGAATTAGGTGGATCTGGAGGAGGCCTCGAAGCCAATGTAAACCGCTGGCGAGGGCAGATAGGCTTGGATCCCTTAACCAAGATTGAGATTGAAAATGAAGCAGAAAACGGGGTGAGTGAACTTGGAACTTATCAATTATTTAGGCTGATCAATCTTGAAAAAAAGGAGTCTGCTTTTCTTACGTTTATTGTTCCACTGAAGTCCAGCACACTATTCATTAAACTAAATGCCAGTGCAGATGGTATATTAGAATTAGAGGAAGATTTTAAAATTTTCTGTTTATCTATAAAACTTGAAAATAGTAACCAATGAAACAGATCATTAAAATAGTAAGCAGTCCCAAAATTTTTGTCTACACGATAATTTGGCTTATGGTACTGGTTGTTCTTGGCACCCTTGCCCAGCGGGATATTGGTCTTTATGCATCCCAGCAGAAATATTTTTCGGCTAACATTACCTGGTTGGGCGGTATCATTCCTGTTCCGGGCGGTAGAATTACCATGATTATTATGCTGGTAAATCTCACATTCATGGTTTTATTTAAACAAAATCTGTGGAAAATTAAAAAAATTGGTGTTCTTATTATGCATATTGGAGCACTTCTCCTTCTTATAGGTGGAGGGCTCACAGCAATATTTAGTTCAGAGGGAAACATGGTAATTGAAGAAGGGGCTCAATCAAATCGTGTGGATGACTATCATGATATGGAGCTGACTATTATTAATACTTCAAATGAGAGCCTGGATAAATACACAGTTTTTGATCAGCCCATATTGGGAAAGGGAAATATTTTATCCCATGAAAACCTAAATTTTAATATTGAGATTATTAGCTATCTTAGAAATTGCGAACCCTTAAAACGTACTGCACCCGCAGGAATTCATTATAAGGGTATGTTGAAAAATTTTATGTTGAGGTCGTTAAGGCCGGAAAAAGAAAATAGCCGAAATCGTCCTGGGATTACCTATCGGATTACGAATTCTGGATCCAGTAGTGATGGAATTTATGGCCTCTTCCTTGGACAATCTGTGCCACAAACTGCGGTCATAAATAATCAGAATTATGAATTTATCATTCGGAGGAAACGAACATACCTTCCCTTTGCAATTGAACTATTAGATTTTAAGAAAGTAATGCATACCGGAACAGGCATAGCAAAAAGTTACAGTTCGGAAGTTAACTTGATTGAAAATGGTATCCCCAGGAGAGTTTTGATAGAGATGAATGAACCACTCCGCCATAAAGGATACACTTTTTTTCAATCGTCATTTATTGAGGGCCCGGAAGGAGAAGCAACGGTGCTGGCAGCGGTAAAAAATTATGGCAGGTCATTCCCCTATATTTCAAGTATCATTATGAGCATCGGACTGCTCCTGCATTTATTGAAAAATATTCCGAAACTTCTACAGAAAAATCCCAGGGTTGCTGAATGATGAAGCTTTATTTAAGATTATTTTTTTCTATTTTCCTACTTCTTCCTTCATTATACGGCAGAGATTTTGAAGTGAGGAATTTTCCTATTCAAGATGAAGGCCGCATCAAACCTCTTGATACTTATGCCCGGAATCAGCTGTTGGCATTTTACGGAAAACGGTCGCTGAAACACGAAAATTTGTCTGCTATTGACTGGATTTTTGATCTGATACTCAATCCTGAGAAAGGAGGGGAAAAAAAAGTATTTAATATCCGGAATCCTGAGGTTACTGCCAGCCTGAGATTGGAATGGACCAATGAGCATAAATATAGTTTTAATGAGGTGATTCTAGGACTCAAAGAACAGTTGGAATTAGTTAGCGAATTCTACAATAAACCGGACGAATCTCGTACCATTTTTGAAAAGCAGTTTCTGGAAATATACTTCAATGCCCTACGGTTCAAAGAAATTACCTATAGCCTGAGTTGTCTGGCGCCGTTTATCGAAGTCAATGATTCTCTCCTGGCAGAAAAACTTAATACATCACCTGGGAAAGCGGTCAGTTATGCACATCTTGTAAAACAATTCCACACTTTAACCGAGATGTTTCTTACCGTCATGAATAAACCTGAAGAAGAGTTATCACAATCTGATAAAGAGCTTAATATGATTCTTTTAACACTCCAACACACCAGCTCGGATGATTATGCACAGGCACTAAAATTAATTCCTCCGTCACCTCTTGATGAGACCGGAACCTGGCTTTCCCCCTGGGAGTTAATGGATGGCAGACCTCGTGCACCCTATCAGGATAAAATCCTCAATGCTCTGGAAAAATATCTGTCTGGACGAGCTTTGGGTGATGAAAACATAATGAATTCAGCGTTGACGGATTATGAGGCAGGAATTTCAGCCATTACCATAGGCAAACCGGACATCAATATTCTGAAGAAAGAAACCTGGGTGAATAAAGCGAATCTATTTTATATCAGTGTGGCATTTTATTTGTCAGCATTTATTTTCCTAGGATTGAGCTGGATGTTTCATCAGTCCAAATATCTGCAGAGAATTTCCGCAGGCTTTCTTGGCCTGGGGCTTTTGTATCATACCTATGGTATATGCCTCAGGATGTTCATTATGGGGCGTCCTCCGGTGTCTACTTTATATGAGTCAGTTATCTTTGTAGGATTTGTCACCGTGGTCTGTGCAGTTATAATTGAATATTTTCGCAGAGATGGATTGGGATTATTCGTCGGAGCATTAAGCGGAGCTATTTTCCATTATATTGGTTTTGGTTATGCTGCGGATGGAGATACACTGGGGATGCTGGTGGCAGTACTCAATTCTAATTTCTGGTTGGCTACCCATGTTACTACCATTACACTGGGCTATGGGGTAACAGTGGTCGCTGGATTTATTGGGCATCTGTATCTCATACAAATGATACGGAATCCTAAAAATAATACCCTATTAAAAAGTATCAATAAAAACATGTTTGGAATCACCCTCATAGCTCTTTTCTTTACTCTGTTTGGAACCATTCTGGGAGGGATTTGGGCTGATCAATCCTGGGGTAGATTCTGGGGATGGGACCCCAAGGAAAATGGGGCTCTGCTGATTGTTATGTGGCATGTAATGATGATTCATATGCGTATCACTGGCAAAGTAAAACCAGAAGGTTTTGCCCTTGGTTTAATAATGAATATTATTATAGTAATGATGGCTTGGTTTGGTGTGAATCTATTGAATGTAGGTCTCCATAGCTACGGTTTTACCAGTGGTATTGCTCGGAATTTATTTCTATTTACGGCCCTTGAATTGATTACCGGTTTTGGGACATATTACTGGGCGCAATCCAGAAAGGGTAGATTAGTTGTCTAAAGATTTTTCTGGATATTTAATTTGGACTTGGTTTTTCTATCGGTATTCAAAAAATAGTAAGTTTTCAAAAAGGAGCAATTCATAATGGGTCGGAAAATTGTACATGTTATTGGTACTGGAACTATTGGTGAACCGCTTATCGGTCTATTAACGGACTATAAAGATCAATTGGGTATCGATGAAATAACATTTCATAAAAACAGTGCATTACTTGGAGATTATACAAAAGTACTTGATTTACAGCATCGCGGTGCTCGCTTAGCAGTCGATAAAACAAAAGTAGATGATTTCTGTGCTCTCGGTATGGAACCAGATTTCAAAACGGAAGAAGCGATTGAACGGGCGACTGTAATAATTGACTGTACACCAAAAGGGATAGGGCATCGCAATAAAGAAAAATATTATTCTAAATTTTCTGATAAGGTAAAAGGTTTCTTAGCGCAAGGCAGCGAATCTGATTTTGGAAAAAAATATGCGGTTGGTATCAACGATGATGCTTTATTACCTGAAAGTGACCAATTCATACAGATAGTATCCTGTAATACGCACAATATTTCTTGTATTACCAAAACAATTGCATTAGATGGTGTGGGATCTGAAAATTTTGTTGCGGGGAAATATGTCTGTATTAGACGGGCTAACGATATGCATCAGGAAGGTGGTTATATACCATCACCGCAAGTCAATGTTCATCTTTCAGATCAGTATGGATCACACCATGCTAACGATGCTGCTGCGCTATTCAAGACATTAGATATGGATCTGAACATGTTTTCATCAGCAATGAAAGTCAATAGCCAATATATGCATGTGTTGTGGTTTAATTTGAGAGTAAATGAATCAACATCATTGAATGAAGTGAAAGATAAACTGAATGCAAACAAATATGTGGCACTCACTGCAAAAGATATGACAAGCACAGTCTTTTCGTTTGGTAGAGATCATGGACATTATGGCAGGATATTGAATCAAACTGTAGTTGTTGAGCAGACACTGAACGTGAGAAATGGAAATGAAATTAATGGGTTTTGTTTTACTCCTCAGGATGGTAATTCGCTGCTGAGTAGTTTATCTGCTACTTTATGGTTTCTTTATCCCCATTCCTATAAAGACAAGCTTAATTTTTTATCTAATTTATTTTTTGATCATATTTGAAACTAGTAGTCCAAAGTATTGTCACTGGTCCATTCCAAGAAAATACATACATAGTGGGCGATCAGGTAAGTAGTCAATGTGTATTAATTGATCCTGGTGATGAGGACCAAAAAATTATTCAGGTCCTGGAAGAAAATAATCTACAGCCAATTGCGATTATCAACACCCATGCACACCTAGATCACATCGGTGCAGTAACTGAAATCAAAGAAAGGTATACTATACCTTTTTATTTGCATATTGCGGAAAAACCCGTACTGGAATCTTACCCAATTGCCACCAGAATGTTTGGACTGCAGGAAAAGGAAACCCCATCCGTTGATAAATGGATTGAATCTGGAGGTCCTTTAAAAATTGGACCATTTGCATTCTCTATTATTGAAACACCAGGGCATACACCTGGAGGCTGCAGTTATGTAATTGAAGATCGTGTATTTGTTGGAGATACACTATTTCAAGGATCAATCGGGCGAACAGACCTTCCGGGTGGAGATTGGCCCACTCTTGAGAATTCTTTGGTAAACCTGATGACAAGTTTGGATCTGGATATTAAGGTATATTCTGGTCATGGACCTGCTACATCACTACGAATCGAAAAAGAACAAAACCCCTTTTTAATTCCGCTGAAAAATCGAGTAAATTAGCGGTTAAAATAATTAATAGGTGTTTTTGAACATTAATGTTCAATTCAATAGAATATTTTTATGAAAATTTCAGACAAATTAGAAGACTTCAAGGCCCAAGGTAAAACTTATTACAGCTTTGAATTTTTCCCGCCGAAGACGGACTTTGGCCTGGACAATCTTTATACTAGAATTGATAGAATGGCATCTCTGCAACCGGCTTATATTGATATAACCTGGGGAGCAGGTGGGTCCACTGCTGATAGAACTTTGGAAATGAGTAAAACAATCCAGAAATATTTTGGATTAGAAGTAATGATGCATCTTACTTGTACAAACATGTCTGTATCATCAATTAATAAGGTTCTCATGGATGCGCAAGAGAATGGTCTTTCAAATATTCTGGCACTTCGAGGAGATCCCCCAGAAGGAACCGGAGAATGGGAAAAACATGAGCAGGGATTTAAATATGGCATTGACCTTGTTCGCTATATAAGGAAGGAATTTGGTAATGAATTTTTCTTGGGTGTCGGTGGTTATCCAGATAGCCATCAAGAACAAAGTGATATTGATGTAGACATATCGTATTTAAAGGAAAAAGTTGATGCAGGTTCAGACATTGTTGTAACCCAGTTATTTTATGATGTGGATAAATTTTTAGCCTTCAGAGATAAATGCTCTACCATAGGTATACATGTTCCGATAATTCCTGGAATCATGCCCATACATAATTATGCTAGGTTTATAAAATTTACTCAATTCTGTAAGATTAGTATTCCTAAGTCAGTTACCGAAACAATTGAGTCTATAAAAAATGATGATTCCAGCGTAATTAATTATGGCATTGACCAGGCAACTTCAATGTGTGAAAAACTCATTGCAGAAGGTGTACCTGGCCTGCATTTCTATACGCTTAACTTAGAACATTCTGTTTCAGAAATATTACATTCACTTGGCCTGGCCTCAACTCAAGGGTCTGTAAGGGAATTACCATGGCGCCAGTCAACAGCGGGGAATCGAAAAACTACAGAGGATGTGCGGCCAATATATTGGAGTAATCGTCCAGTGAGTTATTTAACGCGTACGGAAAATTGGGATGATTTTCCTAATGGTCGTTGGGGTGATATAACAAGTCCCACTTTTGGAGAACTTAATCAGTATCATGCTATAAGAGCAGGGTCAAAAAGTGATAAAGTTAAAGCCCGAAAGAAAAAACTTTGGGGTGAGCCGAAATCGATCAATGATATAACAAAGGTTTTTGTGTCATTTTGTGAAGGAAAAATAAATAGTTTGCCGTGGTGTGTAATACCACTTGCCGTCGAAAGCAAACAAATCTCAAAAGAATTAGTAAAACTAAATGAGTTGGGATTTTTAACAATCAATTCCCAACCAAATGTCAATGGTGAATCATCAGAGGACCCCGATGTTGGCTGGGGCGCAGCAGGAGGAAGAGTTTATCAAAAAGCCTACCTGGAATTTTTTACCTCAAAGGATAAACTGGATAAATTACTGGAGACTATGGACTCTTTAGACAATATATCTTTTCAAGCCATAAATAAAAGCGGTGATTTAATTTCGAATTTGCCAGAAAATAATGTCAATGCCGTAACGTGGGGTGTTTTCCCTGGGCAGGAAATAATGCAGCCTACTATTGTGGATACACGGTCATTTTTAATTTGGAAAGATGAAGCATTCAGCTTGTGGATTGATGATTGGGCCAACATTTATGATACGAAATCAGAATCCTATAAATTATTAAATGAAGTTTATAACACTTATTACCTGGTAAACATTGTAGATAACAATTTTGTTGATGGCGATATGCTTAAACATATACTAAGCTCATGAAAAACTCTGTACTCAACCAGTTTGAACAATCATTATTTGAAGCACTTTTAAACGGTGATCGTATTAGGCTAGGCCAGCAGATAATTACAGCTGTTTCTGGTGGGAAAGACTCCATGACTTTGCTCTACTCCATGAGCAGGATAGCCGACAGATTGAATGTAAAAATTAATGTAGTACATGTAAATCATCATCTCCGTCATAATTCCAATAATGATCAAATCTTAGTGGATAAATTTTGTACGCAGTTGAAAATCAATTTCATCCTTGATCATCTAGACCCGGCGACTAAACTAAAGGGAGAAAGTCCAGAATCATGGGCCAGAAACCACAGGTATGCTGCACTGGAACGAATCCGCAAAGAAATTGATGCAGATTGGATTTTTACTGCACATCATGGAAATGATCAAATTGAAACCATTCTTTTTCATCTATCTCAGGGTACCGGCATAAGTGGATTGCGAGGAATCCATGATAATCAAGGACATATTTTACGCCCCATGCTTTGTTTTTCCCGTAGTGATATAGATCAATATGCAGCAGAAATGAATATCCCATGGGTGGATGACAGTTCAAATCTCGATGAATCAATTCCTAGAAATAATTTACGACATAATGTGATCAAGCCATGGGAGAGATCAAATCCTGATTTGGTCAGCGCCTTCCATGAAATTAGTGAACACGCTAAGGATGCAAATGAAGCACTGCAATTCGCTGCAAATTTGTTAATTCCTGATATCATAAAACAAAAAAATGACAATTTATTTAGTTTGGATGGGGAACAATTAAGGGCAATACCACCATTATTGCGTACGATATTGTTGCGAGAATTAATTGGTACCACTGAGCCCTGGAGAAGATTTATCCATAATGGGTTACGAACTTTTATCGCTAATGCAAAAATTGGACAAATTTATCGGCTGCCAGATAATTGGCAATTGCTAAAAGATCGTAAGCAATTTATCCTCAAAAAAATAAAAGTTCAGCAGAAAAAACCAATTGTCGTTTCACCAGATATTGAGGTGAATAGTGGCGATTTCATTTTTATCTGGAAAACGGATACCCGCCTAGAATCATTTAGTGTAAACAGGGACACTGAATTGATTGACGCAAATAAGATTAATTGTCAAACTCTTACACTACGGCCCTGGCTGCCTGGCGATCGATTTCACCCGTTTGGTATGGCTGGAACTAAAAAAATAAGTGATTACTTAATAGATGAGAAAGTCGATCTGTATACCAAGGGAAATCAGTGGGTTTTAGTAGATGGAGAGAAAATAATTTGGGTCTGTGGTCGTAGAATCAACGATGAGGTAAAGATTACCGATAAGACTACAGATTATGCGAAACTTATATTTAAACAGTAAGTACTCCAAATATGGAATATAATGGTTACACACTGAAGAAGATTATTAGTGAAGATAGGATTCAAAAACGCGTCAAAGAATTGGCAAGTGAGTTATCAAAAAAGTTCACCAACGAAACGCCCATATTTATTGGCGTATTAAATGGTAGTTTTATGTTTATGGCTGATCTTCTCAGATTCCTCAAAATTGACTGTGAAATGGATTTTATCAAATTATCCAGCTATAAAGGGGAAGGATCCACAGGAACAGTAAGATTACTTAAGGATATATCTGCTGATATAACGGATAGACACGTAGTTATTATTGAAGATATTATTGATTCAGGGCTAACGATTGAGTTTTTAAAAGAAAGGCTACACGGTGCATCGCCTAGATCTATCACAATTACAACGTTGTTATTTAAACCAGACGTTGCAAAATTAAGTTTCCCACTTGATCTTATAGGGTTTGAAATTCCACCACATTTTGTTGTAGGATACGGGTTAGATTACAATCAGAAATTACGTCACTTACCAGCAATCTATAGATTGGAACAATAAATTATGCCAAAGGAAAATGGTCAGATAAAACCGCAGAAACACAGTCCGAAAGGACAAAGGCCAGTAGGAGAAGGTAAAGATAAGAAAAATACGGAATTTCAGTGGAAGCGAGCTGGTAAAACATCTTTCATATGGGTATTTATCCTAATCACAGCAATATTTCTCTCAGGGTTATTTACTTCTGGGAACCAAAAAGCTATTGAAATTCAATATTACCAGTATAGAGAATTCCTTGAACAAAAACTTATAGAAAAAGCTACGATAGTTGAAGATGTATTTACAGGTCAACTGCAGACTCCACAAACTGTAATTGCAGAAATAGGACCAATTGAAGATGTAACACGTTTCAAAGTTATTCTACCCTTTATAGATCGAGAAACGATGACAGAGTGGAGTCAGTATGGCGTGGATTATAGTTTTAAACAGCAGTCCATAGATTGGACGGGATATTTTCTGAATATGCTTCCGTGGTTACTAATTATTGGAGTATGGATATTTATTCTAAGGCGTATGCAAACGGGCGCAGGTGGTATGAAAGGCATTTTCAATTTTGGGAAAAGTCGTGCAAAGATTTGGACATCTGATATGCTGCGAGTGACATTTGATGATGTTGCTGGATGTGTAGAGGCGAAGGAAGAATTAATGGAAGTAATAGAATTCTTAAAATATCCTAAACGATTTCAAAAACTGGGCGCGAAGATTCCGAGGGGAGCATTGCTTGTCGGGCCGCCTGGGACTGGAAAAACTTTACTTGCCAGGGCAATTGCTGGAGAAGCAGATGTACCATTTTTTAATCTTAGCGGAGCAGATTTCGTAGAAATGTTCGTTGGTGTTGGTGCTTCGCGAGTTCGTGACTTGTTTGAACAAGGTAAAACAAATTCTCCCTGTATAATATTTATTGATGAACTGGATGCAGTTGGTAGACAACGAGGGGCTGGTCTTGGTGGAGGACATGATGAAAGAGAACAAACTTTGAATGCGCTACTTGTTGAAATGGATGGTTTTAATTCTGAACAATCTGTAATTATTCTTGCCGCTACAAATAGACCCGATGTTCTAGATCCAGCATTACTAAGACCGGGTAGATTCGATCGCCAAATAATAGTAGATGCACCTGACTACAATGGTCGGCTGGGTATTCTTAAAGTTCATACCAAGAAAATTATACTTAATAAGCGCAAGGTTAAATTGGAAGAGCTGGCAAAAGGCACCCCTGGTCTTGTTGGAGCCGATTTAGCTAATTTGGTCAATGAAGCAGCGTTACTTGCAGCACGTAAAAAGAAAAAAGCTGTTGATATGGACGATTTTGAAGATGCGAAAGATAAAGTAATGATCGGGATTCAACGTAAAAGTGTCATTTTAAGCGAGGATGAAAAGAAAGTGACTGCATACCATGAATCTGGGCACGCACTTGTAGCTGCTTTAACCCCAGGAGCGGATCCGATCCATAAAGTTACAATTATACCCCGTGGCAGGGCACTTGGCGTTACCACACAGATTCCTATAGATGAAAAGCATACCTATCCCAAAGATTACATAGAAGGGCGCTTAGCGATTCTACTTGGTGGCCGCGCTGCGGAAAGTATGATCTTTAATGAACTTACAACTGGTGCCGGAAATGATATAGAACAGGCCACAAATATTGCTAGAAAAATGGTATGTGAGTGGGGCATGAGTGAAAATTTAGGACCTATGACTTTTGGAAAGAAAAATGAAGAAATTTTCCTTGGTCGTGAAATTCAATCCCACCGTGATTATAGTGAAACCACTGCAAGACTTATTGATGATGAAGTGGTTAAAATAATCCGTAAGGCTGAGAAATCTGCCAAACAGATATTAAAAAAGAATGATAAAACACTGCATGCTATGGCAAGCGCACTGCTTAAGCATGAAACGATTGATCACAATGATGTGGAAAAAATATTGGATGGGAAAATATTGCGTCGTAGAAAAGTTAACGGAGCGGCTAAAACAACCCGCAAAAAGAGAAAAACTACTACAACACGGAAAACTGCCGCTAAAAAATCGACAAAATCCTGATCGAGCAGGTATTTCAAGTGGCGGTTCATTAACTGCAAACTAGTTCCAAAATCATAACTTGGATACCACTGATTTCCAACACCGGCTTACTAACAATAATACCCCGACCTTGGTAATGGGTGTTCTGAATGTAACACCTGATTCGTTTAGCGACGGTGGGCAGTTTCTAGATACAAAAAGTGCTGTTTGCCATGCACTAAGAATGGCTGAACAGGGCGCTGATATTATTGATATTGGAGGTGAATCAACGCGACCAGGCTCTGATCCTGTGTCTATTAATGATGAACTGGCACGAGTTATACCAGTTATTGAAGGCATCCGCGGTGAATCTACTATCCCAATTTCAATTGATACTTATAAATCTATAGTTGCTAGAGCAGCTATAGCAGCTGGTGCAAATATCATTAATGATATAAGTGGTCTTAATTTCGATCCAGAAATGGTAAATATCGTAAGGGACCATAGAGTACCTATTATTATAATGCATATAAAGGGAACGCCAAAAAATATGCAAGTCGACCCGCAATATGATGATTTAATTCAGGAAGTTATTGATTATTTTCAAAAACAGATTGATTTTTGCAGGGATAATGGTGTTCCAAAATCAAAAATTATACTAGATCCGGGGATCGGATTCGGTAAAAGGTTAAATGATAATTTTATCTTAATCAGGGAACTAAAGCGGTTCACCGAATTAGGTTACCCGGTTTTAATTGGACCTTCTAGAAAATCATTTATCGGACTAACCCTTGATCTGCCGGTAGAACAGCGCTTTGAGGGTACAGCCGCTGCCATTACCGCAGGTATAATGAATGGTGCTCGTATTATTCGTGTACATGACGTATTGGAAATGAAACGCGTTCAGATCATCAGTGACCAAATCAGAGGAGCGATCGCTTAGATGTACTTGTTTGATTTATGGTTTATCCGGGTAACGCTGATTGATGTAATTGATCTTTTACTTGTAACATGGTTGTTCTATAGGGTATATAGATACTTTCACGAGACCCGAGCCGGACAAATGCTTCTAGGACTCGTAATATTACTCGTTGCCTCTGTTTTATTTAATTCGGTTGGTTTAAGTGCATCATCGTGGGTTGTAAATCAATTCCAAACAGTCTGGGTTGTTGCATTTGTTATTCTTTTCCAGCCAGAAATACGGCGTTTGCTTATCTATGTGGGGCAGACTCGTTTTTTCCGTCGTATTTTCCAAATAGGGTCTTCACGCACTATTGAAGCTATCGTGGAAGCTTCTATTCAATTAACAGTAAATAAATGGGGCGCTCTAATAGTAATCCAGAGAGAAACGGGACTTCGTACTTATAAAGATGCAGGCACAGAATTAAAAGCAGAGGTGACAGCGCCGTTATTAATGTCAATATTTAACCCAGGATCACCATTACATGATGGCGCTGTAATCATTCAAAATGATATTATTGACGCAGCTGCTTGTATTTTACCATTAACTGAGAGTACTATGGTCGATCCTGGGATGGGTACCCGACACCGGGCAGCACTGGGAATCTCGGAAGAGACAGATTCAATAGTATTAGTTATATCTGAAGAAACAGCCAAGATTTCTCTCGCAGAAAATGGCCGGTTTATAAAAATTGGTATGGATGAAATGGATCTTCGTCGGCATCTTAATGAACGCATGTTTATCTCATCTGGGGATTAATATTGTACACTAATATTTGAATTTGTTGCATTGATTTGATATGTAAATTATTCTTATGGATTTAGCAGAACTGAAAGATAGATTTACTACATCCGAATCAAAACACTTTGAACTTCGGGGGTATCTTTGACCTAAAAACACAAGAGACACAATTAAAGTCTCTGCATAAAGAATCCCTGGATCCATCGTTTTGGAATGATAAAGAAAATGCAAGTAAAATTCTGAGGAATATCAGCCGATTGGAAAATAATATTAAACTTTGGGCGGATTTAGAGCAACGGCATAGTGATATCTCTGTATTGTTTGAATTCGCGGAAAGTGGAGAGATTCAAGATGACGAAATTAGCAGTGAAATTAAAGCATACGCGGGGATTATCCGAGATCTTGAATTAAAATTGATGTTGGGTGAAAGTCAAGATATGCAGGATGCAATAATAACCATCCACCCAGGAGCTGGTGGTACGGAAAGTCAAGACTGGGCGGATATGCTTTTCCGGATGTATTCCCGCTGGATTGAACGAAAGGGCTTTCAAAAAAGTATTATGGATTACCAACCTGGTGATGAAGCGGGTATCAAGGATATAACAATTGAAGTAAACGGTGATTATGCTTATGGTTTGTTAAAAGCTGAGGCTGGTATCCATCGTTTGGTTAGAATATCTCCATTTGATTCAAACAGTCGACGTCACACAAGTTTCGCATCAGTTTTTGTTTACCCATCCATAACAGAAGATATTGAAATTGATATTAATCCTAATGATCTACGAATTGATACATATCGCGCTAGTGGCGCTGGTGGACAGCATGTTAATAAGACTGATTCTGCGATAAGAATTACACATTTACCATCAAGTATTGTTGTTCAATGCCAAAATGAACGTTCCCAACATAAAAACAAGTCGCAAGCCATGAAAGTTTTGAAGGCAAGATTATACCAAGCTGAACTTGAGAAAGAAAAAGAAGCTCATCGTGAATTAG
>CAJWGZ010000018.1 GCA_913041075.1 uncultured Fidelibacterota bacterium
TAAATCTAATTAAAGTTCCTGATTTGCAACATCGCATTGAACTAACAAATGGTACTGTAATTTTAGGGGAAATAATTGATGAAAATGCAGATGACTTAATTATTCAGACTACTCTTGGGCGGTTAGTAATCACAAAAGATAAGGTGATCTCAGTACAGCAGGAACGCCCCCCTGGCCCCAAGGTTGAAATGGTCGGAGATCCTTTTGTGAATGTGTTTCCAGATCGCGAAGAAATTATCGGCACAGTAATTAATAATGGTGAGATACGAGCAGACTTTGTGCGCACAGAAGCAAAGCTCTGGTCTCCTACAACTCAATTAGTGGCTAAAGATTCAGCTTTTGTTGATGGCGCTATGATAACCTATAAATCAGGTGTTATCAGTGATACTTCAATTGACCCTGGACAAACTGCCAATTTCAAAATTGTGATTGAAAAACCTTTAGCACCAGAAGTAGAATATAGGACGTATGCTATCCGCTGGGTCCGTACGAATTAACCAATTATCTCAACAACGCCATTTTCCTGGTTTGGTAAAACGTACCTGCCTGTATCTGGTATAGGTAAATACCAGCACTTACTGGTTCACCATAGTCATTAGTAGCATTCCATTGAATACTATTAAAGCCAGTATTTTGAACCTGGTTGACTAGTGTTTTTACTTGTCTACCTAGCAAATCATAGATGGTGATATTGACAAATATATTTTCTGGTAGATCATAGGGTATTATTGTTTCTGGATTAAAGGGGTTGGGGTAATTCTGGTGCAGGCTGTGTTTATCGGGGAGATAAGTCAAATCGTGTGTATTCATATATAGTTCAATAGGGCCTGTAGGTTCCAGATTATGACCAGAAAAACCAAGGTAATCAATTGGATAGCGATGCACCCGAAAAGTGCGATTTATACTAGAACCCTGTGGGCCACCTTGAACGGGTATTTCCTCTCCCTGATATAACGGTCCCGTATTTATTACAGGATTTACATAATCCCAGACCAATGATCCTGCAGAATCTATTTCAAAATAATGACCTTGAGGCCCATCACATATCAAGGTATTACCATTTTCCAGACGGTGGGCACCTGAAATATTAGCTGCGAAAAAATCGCCTTGTGGTGTTGCTGTATATTGCCAGCTTAAAGAATCAGGGCCATACACACCGTTACTATCCAATGGGTAAAGATTATTTTCACTAATTGGCTGAGTAAATACATCGACAGACGTATACGAACCGCCAGGACGACCACTGCCATTATTAAAAACCATAATTTGTGACCCATCTTCAATCCAGCGCGCATCATGCTGACCAAAAAATATGCGTTCATTGGAATTGCCCCCTATGTAGGCTTGTGGATTGCCCCAGCGATAAAGTAAATCACCACCCTTTCCACTATTTCCACCACTATGACTTGCCGCTTCAGCGGTAGTTGTGCTATGGTCGATTATCCATATTTCACCAAAATGATGTACTGATAACATTATCTGATCCAGTTCAGCATTATAATCTACCGCATTGATATGCAGCCAATCTCCACCTTCAGTATTGGGGCCAATAGGATAATTAATATTTACCAGTTCTGGGTGGTTAGATACAACGCCATAGTTGGCTTTTGATGAGTCATTATCCTGGATTATGTGATCCCATACATGCCATTCCCATACAACGCTGTTGCTATAGGGATCCACCTCTATTATATGATCCGGCCAGAATCCAAATGGTTGTGAACTACCACCAAGCAATATAGGATTTCGTCCATTTGCTATGGCCTCAGCATCAGTTTTATGTTCCCACGCTATAAGAAGGATATTTCCATTTGGCAGTGATTCAATATCATGGTGCTGCCAAAATTGGTTACTAAAGTAATCAAATTCCCAAATTAAGTTTCCATCCCAATCTATAATTTCAACTCCACCTCCACGACCTCCAGTTTGAAATAATTGTCCCTGTAATCTCCGGGTACGCAACAAGTCTCCATTTTCTAAAATATATACTGAAAGACCTGGTCCGTACTCACTGGGCCATGATTGTACCAGTTCTCCATTATTATCAATGAGGTAGGTTACATTATAAGACATGGGCGCAAATAATGTGTAACCCGGCGCAGCAGCAGGAGTATTCAAGAAAAGTCCTACCGTTTGCTCCTGGCCTTGGCCAATTAATGCACCGACTATAGCTAGAAAATAAATTATTTTGTGAATATTCATTTCTCTATTCCCAACAAAATTATATGCATCAAGGCCTTTTTATGATGAGGCAAAATTACCTCCTGAGATAATAATACCAACTTTTTTGTCTTTGAACATCTGCCTGTTTTCTATTAGAGCTGCTAATGGTACAGCAGAAGACGGCTCTATAATATCCTTCAGATTTTTGGTCATCACCTTCATAATTGGTAATATTTTATGCTCCGGAGCAGTAATAATGTCTTTCACATATTTTAGAATTATTGGGTATGTTTTTATACCTAAAGATGTTCGTAAACCATCAGCAACTGTATCCGGATAATTAGATGGAATGAGTTTTTTTTGTTCGAAGGATTGACGAGCGTCGTCCGCAAGCGCCGGTTCAGCGCCAACCACATTTATTTTTGGTGTTATTTCTGATACTGCTACTGCTATGCCACTTATTAAACCGCCGCCGCCAACAGGCACAAGAACCATATCAAGATCTGGTACTTGTTCAAGCAATTCCAATGCAACCGTACCTTGTCCAGAGATAATTCGATAATCATTATATGGATGGATAACTGTTGCACCAGTTGCTTTCTGTACCTCTAGTAAAGTTTTCTCGCGGCTTTCAACCTGGGCTTCACATTCAACAATCTTAGCACCTAAATTTTCGATCAAATTTCGTTTAAATGGCAACGCATTCTTGGGTAACACTACCGTGGCATTTATGCCACGAATTTTTGCCGCTAAGCTTAGAGCAGTCCCATGGTTTCCTGAGGAAACTGTAACAACCCCGTTATTTGCTTCATTATCACTTAGACAAAGTACCGCATTTACCGCTCCACGAATTTTAAATGACCCAGATCGCTGCAGATTTTCGCACTTGAAGTATAATTCTACACCTGCATTTTCATTTATTTCTGTATTTGATTTAACGGGTGTTTTAAGGACATGCGTGTTTATTCTATTGTGTGCATCTCGAATTGTATTAATAGTTACCTGCATAGTATTTTTCTATAGAAACAAAATTTCAAAAACTGGCAATAGCTTGTATTTCCTTTGTAATGTTAATATTTTTAAACAATGTTTTTTGATCATATACTAATTTATGATCGAAAGCAGTCAATAACCGAGGTTGAAAAGGGGAATTTTAGGAGTAATCTATGACTGACCCTATTAGCAATATTGAGGGTGATATCCATGTCAATGGAACATTATCATGCGATGGTGATCTAATAATTGATGGCCAGCTTAAAGGTCAACTATCAGTAAAAGGCAATCTTACGATCACAAAAATAGGTAATGTTTCCGCTAATACAGAAGCGGCAAAACTTACGGTCGCAGGAAATTTGAATGGAAAAATAAAAGCTGATAAAGGTGTATTAATTAAATCATCGGCAACCGTTGTTGGTCCCGTTGAAACTAATAGTATAGTAATCGAAGACGGAGCAGATTATTCAGGTACGATCAATATGAATGTGGAACTGCCCAAAGGTTTATAAATAGTATTTTGCAGGAGTAATCAAATCAAATGCCAGTAACTACAATCGGAAAGTCTTTAATCCTGGATGGAGAATTGCGGGGCACAGATGGTCTTTCAGTCCAAGGAATTGTAAAAGGGAAAATTGAAATCGATAACGCCATTACAGTCAAGAAAGGCGCTATTATTAAGGCCGACATCAAAGCGAAGGATGTGCAGATTTCTGGGGAGGTTAAAGGCAATATCAGTGCATCTGGGAATGTGCATTATATGGAAGATTGCACTGTTGTAGGAAACACAAGTACTGCAAGAATCCTTATCGCAGATGGTGCTTCTATTAAAGGTAGTGTCCATATCAATATTTAATTACTTATCAAATAATGAGCAAAAAAGTGCAAGAAAATATTACGATTTTTCATAAAGATATATCTTTCACGGGAAAGGTAGCAGGCGACGAAGCAATAGCAGTGGCTGGACACATGGAGGGGACCATACAAACTTCGCAAGATCTTTCAATTGAAAAAACGGGTACAGTCAAAGCTGATATAAAAGCTGCTAGTGTAACTGTAAGTGGCGCTTTAGTAGGCAATGTTGATTCAAAAGGTGTTGTTTCGATTACAAAAACTGGACGTATGGTGGGAGATGTTAAAGCAAGCCGAATTATTATTCAGTCTGGTGCGCAATACAAGGGGTCGGTCATAACTAAGGCGAGTTCTGCAGGGAAAAAATCTCAACAAATTTCCCGTAAACCGGCTTCCGGATCAAAAACAAAACGCTGATTATTATGCAGGGTACAATTACCCTTCCACCTTGCAATCTTATATTCTTTCGTAACCCTTTAAAATATATATATCAACTGTTTAAGAGCACCTAATTTGATTAAACCATGATAAGTCTCATTCTATCCGAAAACCATATTCATTATGCACAATGGGATACTATTGCTGGTGTTCAATCAATGGATCTTGTTGGATCAATTCCATTAAAGACACCCCTTTCGGAATATAAACCAGGCACAGAAGAATTTACCTCTATGATTGGAACAGAATTCAGCAAACTCTCTATGCACATCGATATGGTTAGTAAAGAAGTATTGTTAACAATTCCTGATTGGATCGTGCATCAGGAATTCATCACACTTGATAAAGACTTGATCGCCCCTGAAACTCGGCAGTATCTCGAGTGGATTTCTGATAATAGGTGGGGCGGTAAAGCTTCTCATTTTACTACACTTGGTTATTGGGTTAAGTCCGATCAGCTGGATAAGAATTATGTACGTAAGACACTAATTCCAGCAAATGTTGTGGGAACGCTGAAGCTCACCATTGCAGAACAAGGCGCTAAACCTACTTGGATGGGTACGAATTCGGAAGCGCTCTTAAATGCCCAAGAAAAGGGTGATATTATACTGGTGAAATCGGCGGGCCTATCCTATGAATTATTCTATCGCTATAAACAGGAAGTAGGTTGGGCAAAAATACGGTTTATTAAGAACATTCCTCATATTCAATCAATTCGTGGTCGAAAACGTTCTGTTACGACTTTACTTAAACGGTTAAATCTTTATATCAATGGTGAAACTGATTGGCTTGGTTACGATATTGCTTATATAAATCAATTGAGTTCCGGCAGAAAGAAATACTGGGAACGAGGAAGGCAATCTAGTGATTCCCGAATGCTGCAACCATTTGATAAAGTTAATCTCAGTGGTGAAGTTTCCTTTGAAAATCTATCTGTCCTGCATTTGAATGTATTGATGGCCCTCATTGGCACTATTGATAAATTACCGTTAATAAACTTGTTTGACGAACCTGGTATTACTCAATACGAAGAGGGTATGGTTATCCCCCAGATCCAAACGGTTGAAAAAGAAGAAAAAGCGGAAGAATCAGCAGATGAACCTAAATCGGAAAAGCATACCGTACATAGCTCTCCTTCCTCTTGGCTTCTATTCATTTTGGCTGTGATTGCATTTGCTTACTGGATTTTTTCTAAAGAATATCCTCAAACCATTAATTATAGAGATCACATTCTACAGCTGTCAAAGAATTCCTATGCAATGGCGGAATCGGTCGACCATATAATCGATGAAATAAATGACAGTACCCTGATTGAAGCAAAAGTCGTCAATATGCGTTTACATTTAGAAATAGTTAAGCACGATTCATTAAATCCAATCGAGTTCATTAATGGAAAAGAAACGGGGTTTACACAAGAAGAAATAGTTTGTTGCGGTGGTTTCAAGAATGTATATGACTATAGACTACGGTCCAATGATATGATCGCAGACAGAAACTGGCTAACCATTGATGATTTAAAAATTATATTTGAAGAATATCCTATTGATACAGAAGTTAGAGATCTATCAATGACCAACAGTAATTTTCTTGCCTTTGATCGAATTGGCGTTCAAGCGAAGAACAAGGATGATCTAAAGAGAGCTCTTGAATTGTCAATTTCTCTAAGTGAAAACGTGTTGGTGAGAAAGATTATAGTTACAAATGATCCAACGAATCCAAGTCTTAAGGGGAAATTATATATTGCTGTAATCCGCGAGCCATCATCTGGCTTTTGGATATTTGATATACAATCTTATTTAAAAGGAATAAAGGACTTTATTATTCAGATGGATCTAAAATCTTTGCCGCAACAAATCAACGATTGGATTAGCCGGCTAAGGTGACCATAATTGCATTCTGTACATGAAGGCGATTCTCTGCCTGTTCAAATACAATAGAATAATCAGCTTCTATAACTTCATCTGTTACTTCCCTACCCCGTTCGGCAGGTAAGCAATGCATAAATAACGTATTTTTACCAGTCGCAGCCATTAGATCTCCATTCACCTGGAAAGGCTGAAATATCTTTTCTCTCATTTCCGCTTCATCTTTTTGGCCCATAGATGCCCAAACATCTGTATATACTACATCAGTATTCTTCACAGAATTCGTGGGGTCATGACTAACTGAAACACTCGAAACACCTGCGCCAGATGATCCATTTACAGTATTACTATTAGGTTCATAATTCTCTGGGCAAGCACATACAAATTCCATTGGGAATTTTTGAGCCAAATGCAACCAGGAATGAACAATATTATTCCCATCACCAACATAAGTAACCTTTAAATCATCCAAAGATCCACGCGTTTCCCATATAGTAAATATATCGCTCATGACCTGGCAGGGATGATTATAATCCGTGAGGCCATTTATTACTGGAATTGTTGAGTTTTCAGCAAGTTCAAGAATATGACTGTGATCGAATAGCCGCGCCATTATTATATCATTATAGCGGCTCAACAATCTAGAAATATCTTTAATTGCTTCCCGTTTTCCGATTCCAATATCATTTGGTCCAAGAAACAATGCATGTCCCCCCATCCATTCGAACCCTGTTTCAAATGAAACTCTTGTTCGCGCAGAGGGCTTGGCAAAGATCATTGCCAATGATTTATTATTGAATATTTTATATTCTTCTCGATCACGAAATTTCTGCTTCAGCTTTTTAGCTAATTTCAATATATCCCATAAAGCATCGGTAGAATAATCGCTAATATGTAAAAAATGATCAGCCACCAAAAATTAATCCATTATTTATTGATTTAGGATATCAAATAATTTTGAATTTGTTGGAAGAACCAAGGTGGTCTTTTTGTCTAGAATTATTTTATATGTTTCTAACGTACGGTAAAATTCATAGAAATCAGGATCCTTTGAAAATGCACGCGCATAAATGTCTACGGCTTTTGCTTCACCCTCACCCTTGACCTCTTCAGCTTCTTTATATGCAGTAGCTAGAATAATAGTCTTATCTTTATCTGTTGATGCTTTGATCTTTTGCGATTCTTCTTCTCCCTCTGAGCGGAACTTATTCGCCTGTCGTATCCTTTCAGCTTGCATTCTTCGATAAATTGATTGTTCGTTATTCTGGGGTAGGTCCACCCGTTTCAACCGTACATCTACAACCTCGATACCATAAGGTTTCGTGGCAGTAGCACTTTCTCTTGTCACCTTCTCCATAATTAACTCTCGCCTCTCAGTAATAATTTCAGACATATTATGAGTACCCAATTCCCTGCGCAGTTCAGAATAAACAATATCATCAATTCGTGTTTTTGCAATGGGTTCTGTTTGCACGGTTTGCAAAAATAACAGTGGGTCTACAATACGCCAGCGGACATAATTATCAACTATAAGTGATTTTTTATCTTTACTCAATATTTCCTCAGGTGGAACATCATATTCCAATAAGCGATCATCAAAACGCTGCGCAACCTGCAGCGGCGCCGGAAGTTTAAAATACAACCCGGGCGTTTTTATTATTCTTACGGGTTCACCAAATTGCAATATTACCACTTGCCTGGTTTCATCTACAGTAAACACTGTACTCAAGCCAACTATTGCGATCAAAATAAAAAATACCATAAATACTCTCTTCATTATTTCGCTCCTTTCGTGCCACCTAGGTTAAGAAGGTTCAATAAATTTCCATCCTCACCATTGGGTACGATATATTTTTCAAGACCAGGAAGGATTTCTTCCATCGCTTCCAGATACAAACGCTCTCGGGTAACATCTTTTGCTTTGCTGTATTCCTTTAAAATTGCTTTAAATTTTGCAACGTCACCTTCTGCCCTTGCAATTCTTGCTTCACGAAAACCTTCTGCTTCGCGTATCATGGCTTGTGCTTCTCCCCGAGCTTTTGGGATTATATCATTCCTGTAGCCCTCAGCTTCATTAATCATCCTATTTTTATCCTCTTTTGCAGAGGCTACATCCTTAAATGCATCAATTACTTGCTTGGGAGGGCTCACATCCTGTAGCTGGACCGCAACCACTTGCGCTCCGGTCTCATATTTATCTAATATTGACTGCAATAGCTCTTTTGTTTCCTCCTGTATCATTAATTTTCCTGATGTAAGTGCTTCATCAATATTATGTCGACCTACAACTGTTCTTAAGGATGCTTCTGCTGCTTCGCGCATGGTCAGTTCTGGACCAACAAAATTAAATAAATAATTTATTGGTTCTTTGATCTTATACTGTACGATCAGTTCAGCATCAACAATATTCTCATCACCCGTAAGCATTAGACTTTCCCGTTCAACAGTTCTATATTGATTTTTTCCAACCGTTCGGAAACCGACCTCGATCCTTTTCACCTCGGTTACTTTTGGTGTTTTAACCGTTTCTATTGGGAAAGGCATATGATAGTTTAATCCTGACTGTACTGTACGGTCGTATTTGCCAAACCTCTGAACCACACCAACTTCATCAGGGCCAACTGTATATACACCAGTAAATAGCCAAAATATTAAGGCGATCCCAAATATAGGAAGAATTCCCAGTGTAAGTAATTTTTCTGGGACGCTTATTTCACTATCTCCAATTATGATTCTTTTAGCTGCCATAATGTCTCCTTATTAATTAAAATTCTTTTCGCAGTCGCGCCACAGGTAGCTTCAATTGCTCCCTGTACTTTGCTACGGTTCGTCGAGCGACTGGATATCCACGTTTTATTAGCTTATCTTTCAATTCTTCATCACTGAACGGATTATGCTTATCCTCATCTTTAATGAGTTGTCTTAGAGCTAATTTAACTCGATATGTACTTATTTCTTTACCATCATTCAGTGTAATACTATCGGTAAAATAATGTTTTAATTCATAGATCCCATATGGTGTCTCCACATATTTACCTCTAGTGGCACGACTAATAGTGGATATATCCATATCAATTGATTCTGCGATGTCCTGCAATTTCATTGGCTGCAGTTCTTCAATATTCCCTTTAAAAAACTCAGATTGGCGATTAATAATCTCATTCATCACATTTACCAGAGTATCTCTCCTTTGTTCGATTGCCTGAAGGAACCATTTAGCTGAACTATAATTATGTTTAAGGAATTTTTTCGTTTTTGTAGTCTGAGAACCCGGATCATCAATCATTTTATGATATATTTTACTAATCTGCAAAGATGGAATCCAATTGTCATTCACGATAATGTCCCACTGATTACTGCGTTTATTTACAATCAAATCCGGGATTATAGTCTCATCTTTAGTTATCTGTGAACCTTCGCCAGGTTTGGGATTCAGTTTTGATATAACATCAATTACAGCAGAAAGATCTGTATTTGAAATTCGTCCTTTTTCGCAGATACGATTGTACCGTTTATTCACGAAATCATCAAAATAATCTCTGATGATTTTATACGTAATAGAATCCTTATCATCATCCAATTGAATCATTAAACATTCCTGTAGATTACGTGACCCCAAGCCTGGTGGATCCAAATGCTGTACGACAGATAATATGTGCTCTATTTCTGATTCATCTTTACCAAAACGATCAGCAATAAGAAACAGATCAACGGATAAATAACCGTGTTCATCAAGATTATATATTATCTCTTCCGCAATTGATCGTTCCCAGTCTGCTAGATCAATATCATTGAGCTGGTCAATCAATTTTTCCAGGAAATTTGTTTGATCTGGTATAGGTAGATTTTTCTTATCTCTTTTTGGTTCATAAATATTGGCCGGTTCATAGTCATCATCCCAATCTTCATTATTAACATCTTCTGAATCCGTCGAATTCTGTACTTCTTCCACAGTTTCAGCGGGTTCTAGGATTGGATTTTTTTCCAATTCCTCCAAAATGATTTTTTCCAGATTCGAATTATTTAATTGTAGTAAGGTGGCTTCTATAACCTGTTGGGGAGAAAGAGCCTGTTTTAGTTGCAGTTCCTGTTTAAGCATGTTGATCAATCCAATCGAAAACTTTTACCTAGGTAAAGTCGTCGAGCCTCTTCGTCGTTTGCTAAAAACTCTGATGTTCCTGATTTTAGTATTACACCATTAAACAATAGATATGATCGATCTGTTATTGATAGTGTTTCCCTTACATTATGATCAGTAATAAGAACACCAATATCTTTTTCCTTTAATGATTTGACTATGGATTGGATATCTTCAACTGCGATTGGATCGACACCCGCAAAAGGTTCGTCCAGTAAAATGAAATCAGGATCCATCGCTAAGGCTCGGCATATCTCGACACGTCGACGTTCCCCACCAGAAAGATTATGCCCTTTATTATTTCTTATATATTGAATGGACATTTCTTCAAGTAACTTTTCAATTTTATCAGTCTGTTCTTCCTTCGAAAGTGTTGTCATTTCAAGAACCAGTCTAAGATTATTCTCAACGGTTAATTTTCCGAAAATTGACGGTTCTTGTGCCAGATAACCGATACCACTGCGCGCGCGCATGTACATTGCTTTACTAGTAATTTCTTTATCATCCAGAAAAATTCGACCCTTGGTCGGTTTAATCATCCCTGTAATCATATAAAATGTAGTTGTTTTACCTGCGCCGTTTGGACCAAGTAATCCAATGATTTCACCTTTTTTTACTTCAATATCGACATCAGATACAACCCATCGATTACCATATTGTTTGTGAAGGCCTGTTGCCCGCAACGACTGGTGATTGTTACTCATCCTTTGCTCGCTCCGTGACACCAGATGGTTGCAGTATCTTCCAGTGGTCCATGCTTACATCGGATTCAAAACCAATACCATAAAGTGTGTCGTTTTTTTCTGTAGTGAGCATAATAGGGTCATCTGTATAGATAAGTTCTTCCTCTGAATTCCACATCAGTGTATCTGTATATAATGTCACACCACTATCTGAGACCACAATGACATCACCAATTGCGGTCATGAAATTAGTTCGTTCATCAATTTCTGCTATTTGGGATTTTAAATTGGTTGTATGTTGTTCAAGATCATCAAAAAAATCTACATTGACATCCTTATCCAATAAAATATATTGACGGTCATTAAATTTTTCCAGATGCCCTGATTTGACCAGTGCCCGCATTACACCTTCATCAGTCAGAGTGATCTTAACCCCCCAACTTTCCTGATCAGGGTACCCACTTCTAGTATTACCATATTCTGCTCTTTCAAGTGTACTGCAATTAATAAGAAGTATTGCTACTAAGGGGGAAAATCTCATGTAATTATTTGGTTAATAAAGAATCTTTCATTAATTGAATACCTTCTTCATATCGTCCTTGACACATCGCTAACCAATCAATTGCTTCTCGGAAAGCTCCCTGACCACCAGGCAAGCGCGTTGTATAAATTGCAATATCCTTGACTAAATGATATGCATTTGCTACTGCAATAGGAGCCCCTACATTTTCCATTAAATTTAGATCAATTATATCATCACCAATAAAGGCAATGTCTTCATCATTTAAAGAATATTTTGATTTTAAATCTTCATAAGGTGTCATTTTGTTTAGTGATCCGGTATAAACATCTTCTATTTTTAATTCCTTTACCCGTGCGTCTGTAGCTGAAGAGGGACGTCCAGAAATTATAGCCACACGAAGATCCAGTAAACGCGCTAAAGCAATTCCAGCCCCATCAACAATAGAAAACTGTTTGAACTCTATATCCGCTAAAGTTTCAGGATCTTTTGCTTTATAGACAGAACCATCTGTAAGAACACCGTCCACATCTGCGATTACAAGTTTAACTTTATTACCCCGTTCAATAACCTCAGTTTCGAATTCCGTTTCGAAATTCGGACTCGAATAGATATCAACCATCGCCTTTAACCTTTTAATTTATTATATGTGACAGCGGCACCAATGAAGCCCCTGAACAATGGATGCGCACTATTCAGTCTACTTTTCAGTTCGGGATGAAATTGACTGGCTATAAACCATGGATGGTCAGGATATTCAATAATTTCAACCAAATTTAATTCCGTATTAATTCCAGAGACAACCAGACCGTGGTTTTCAAGCCGATTGCGATAACGATTATTGACTTCCCAACGATGTCGATGTCTTTCTGTAATATGTTTTTTCCTGTATTCTCTTGCCGTTCCTGTCTTCGGTTTTATATCACAAGAATATGATCCCAGGCGCATTGTGCCGCCTTTTCGTTTTATTGCCCGCTGGGATTCCATTAAATCAATTACCGGATATGGGGTTTTTTTATCAAACTCGGTACTGTTAGCATCTTTTAGGCCACAAACATTTCTAGCGAAATCAATTACAGCACATTGAAGCCCTAGACAAATACCCAAAAATGGTACATTATTTTCGCGCGCATATTTACAGGACAAAATTTTTCCTTCTGAACCACGGGATCCAAAACCTGGCAATAATAAAATTCCATCAATATCTGCAAATTCTTTTTCTGCAGCGGCATTAGTTTTGATATTTTCTGTGGCAATCCAATGAACATTCACACGTGCATCATTTTCTACTCCAGCATGGATAAAAGCTTCTAGCACACTTTTATAAGCATCGGGTAATTCTGTATATTTTCCGCACATAGCAATATTTACTTTGTATGCTGGTTTTTTAAATCGCGTAATAAAATCATGCAATTTAGATACCTGCGGTTGCCCGGCCAGTTCTAGACGATTCATAATTATTTGACCCAGTTTCTGCTTATCAAAAACAAGCGGAACTTCATAAATGCTCTTGACTTCCTTACCCTCAATTACATGAGTCGTTGCTACATTACAGAAAAGTGCAATTTTTTCTTTTACTTGTTTTGTTAAAGGATAATTAGAACGGCAGAGTATTATGTCAGGACTCAGCCCAATTTCACGTAATTTCATTACGGAGTGTTGGGTAGGCTTGGTTTTTAACTCCTCGCTGGCTTGTATGTATGGTACTAGCGTTACATGTACAATTAAATGATTGTGATATCCTACTTCAACTGACATCTGGCGAATCGCCTCCATAAAAGGTAAACTTTCAATATCACCTACAGTACCGCCTACTTCACAAATAACTACATCATATTTTTTTGGATTATTTACTAGATGAATACGCCTTTTTATTTCATCTGTAATGTGCGGAATTACCTGAATGGTAGCTCCCAAATAATCACCCTTACGTTCTCGATTTAGTACAGTGCTATACACCTGACCCGTTGTGGCATTGTTGTGCTTACTCATGTCAACATCAATGAAACGTTCATAATGCCCTAGATCAAGGTCAGTTTCAGAACCATCATCCAGCACAAATACTTCCCCATGTTGGTACGGATTCATTGTTCCCGGATCCACATTGAGGTATGGATCCAGTTTCAGTATCGTTACTCTAAGTCCAGCGCTTTTCAGTAAATAGCCAATAGAAGAAGCAGTAATACCCTTGCCCAGGCCGGATATAACGCCGCCTACTACGAAAATATATTTTACAGGTTTTTTCGGGCTCATTGATTGGATTCAAATTGAATGAGATCTTCCTCAGTATCAATTCCTCGATAGGGATAATCAGTTAATACTACTTTTATTGGAATTCCATTATCCAGTGCTCGTAATTGCTCCAGATTAAATTTGGCTTCATTTTCGGTTTGATCAAGCTTTGTGATTTGTAATAGTGTTTCCTTACGGTAACCATACATACCCACATGATGGTAATACCCACCTATTTCAAAGTCTTTAGTCTCTCGACGAAAGGCGGAAGCAAACCCATTTTCATCAATCATCACTTTTACTGAATTTGGATTTACATAATCAAAATTATCTATTACCGTACTGGCTACAGTTGCCATTTCTACAAATTCATTCTCGAATGCATCGACTAATTGATTCACGATTGCTGGATCAAGCATTGGTTCATCACCTTGGATATTTAATATAATATCAGCATCCATGTCATTTATGACTTCAGCTACACGGTCAGTACCGGAAAGGTGTTCTGGGTCGGTCATCTGAATGTTTGGCTTATAAGATTTTAGCGCTTCTTCAGTTTCATTACTATCTATGGCAATGATTACATCGTCCAGTTTATCTGCTTCTTTGGCACGATCATAGACATGCATTACCATAGGTTTATCATTAATGGGGGCTAGTATCTTATTGGGAAAACGTTTCGAGTGTAAGCGCGCTGGTATGACGCCAATGACCACGGTCAGGACGTCTCTCCTGTCATCAACAAATAAATAATATATAAATTAATCATTTCATATTTACCGAAATCAAGAAAGAAAATTTATCAAATCCATTGATCAATAAAGAACGAAAAATGCGACTTATTCATATCGCAGAGATTCAATGGGATCAAGATTCGCAGCACGCCAGGCAGGATAGATACCAAACCCAATGCCAATTACTGAGCAAACTACTAAACCATAAAAAGCCCAATCCATAGGTATGACAGCAGGTACTTTCAGCAAGACGGCAACAAGGTTGCCTCCCAAAATTCCCAAGATGACACCGACGATACCACCAAATTGACTGAGAAATACTGCTTCGGTCAAAAATTGGGTTAGAATATCACCTTTCGTCGCACCAATAGCTTTACGGATTCCGATTTCCTTTATTCGTTCTGTAACTGAGACTAGCATAATGTTCATAATACCAATCCCTGCCACCAAAAGAGCGATTACACTGACAGCACCGGCAAAAAGTTTGATGCCCCCTGTGAGTCCAGCGAAGGTTTCTAACAGTTCCTCATTGGATATAATTTCAAAATCATTTTCTTTTTCAGGCGGTACCTTACGAATCACGCGCATAAGACCGATGACTTCATCAATGGTTTTCTCAAATATTTCAGGTGATTCAGCTTCCACGTTGATGCCTAAAGACGTCCAGCGGCTTGAGTACCTTTGTATATAAAGTGAAATGGGAATTAGGGCAAAATAATCCTGACTTTGACCAAAGGCCTGTCCTTTTCTTTCGGTTACACCGATTACGGTATAGTCCAATCCCTTGATTTGAATCACTTTCCCAATAGGATCTTCAAAAGGGAAGAGGATATCTACTACGTCGGGGCCTAAAATGGTGATATTTCTAGAAAAACGAATATCATCTTCCGTAAAATTCCGACCGTCCGCTAAATAGGTTTTATACGTGCGGAGTCCCCATTCATCCACACCAACAACTTCTGCAGTTTTTTTAAGCACATTATCTTTGTAGCGAATATTTCTCTCTTGTGTACCATCGGCAACGCTTACTCGTAGAGGTAATTTGGCGCGGCGTTTTAATTCTTCATATTGGTAAAAATCTATATTTTTTCGTTTCCAATACTTGTTGCCATGTCCACCATGTATTTGAATCGCGGGACTTTTCTGGACCATGAATGTATTGGTCCCAAAAATATCCAGCTGGGAATTCACGGATGATTCCAAAGTGCGAATGGCGGTCATTACGCCAATAACTGAAAATACCCCGATACTGATTCCAAGCAGGGTCAAGATTGACCTGAGTTTGTTTTGGCGAATGGCCTCGATCGCCATTCGAAAACTTTCTTTGATGGTATTTTTTATATGGGATTTTTTAGCCATCATTCATAGCGTAAAGCATCAATGGGATCAAGTCGTGCAGCCTGGTAGGATGGAACCAGCCCTGAAACTATACCGACAAAAATACTGAGTACGATTGCACCAATGGCTAATCCGATCGGCATATCAGAAGGAAAAAACTGGTTAATTACCATACTTAATCCTGTAGCGAGCCCCATCCCCACTAATCCGCCAATGAAACAAATCATGATTGCTTCCATTAGGAACTGCCCTAAAATCATGGATTGAGTAGCACCCATCGCTTTGCGGACACCAATTTCTCGCGTGCGCTCTTTAACCGATACAAACATAATATTCATGATACCGATCCCGCCCACAATCAGTGACAGGGCGGTAATAAATATACCCGTACCCCCAATTGCGAGTTTTATGGACTTATACTGGGCTTCCATGGTGGCCGATTGGTTAATACCAAAATCATCTTTTTCAGTGGGCTTCAGTCCGCGAATACGCCGCATATGTCCCCTAATTTCATCCTTCGCAATATCAAAATTCTCTGTATTGAGTTTAACCCTTATATTCATCCAACCCCGTCGTGAAAAAAGCCTAAAATATGTGCCCAAAGGCATCGCAGCCTGATTATCCAGACTGAACAACCCCATAAATTTCCCCT
>CAJWGZ010000019.1 GCA_913041075.1 uncultured Fidelibacterota bacterium
ACTACTTCATCAACATTCGCACGTCTTATGTGAGTTAGATTTTCACGTTGCATGAGATATGCAACTACCCGAATACTGGAGACCAAACTTTTTATGGTAAGAGTCGCAAAAATTGTCTTTTCATCCGGAGAACCTATATTTTCGTCATCGAGATTAGGAATAATTATTACTGTTTTAGCATTTACTATACTAGCCTTATTTAAAATCTCCTCGCTGGTAAAATCTCCAGCAACAAAATGAAGATCCACATCCTTATACTTATTTTTCAAATGATTAACTATATCTTCGTGGATTTCATTTATAAGAACCAGTTCAAGTGTTTTTTGATCAGTTAAATTCCTTAATGAATCAATAATTGATTCTGCATTCTTATTCCAGCCACAAAGAATGATGTGATCACGTATGTCTACTTTTTCCAAACCTTTATCCTCCCGAATTCTTTTTGCTACGTAAATGGATGAGATCGTTGCAGTTAATAGGGAAACTAGTGATATACCCGCAAACATGATAATTACTGCGAAAAACCTACCTTCTGGGGTTGCCGGGTAAAAATCTCCATAACCTACTGTTGTCATGGTTACTATCGCCCACCAAAAAGGTGTTTCTTTTTCAGTAATAGGGCCCGTCTCCAAGTATATAACTATAAGTCCACCAAGCACCATGACAATTAACAAACCAGCACCTACCTGGAAAAAACTGTTTCGTATCAGGTGTCTAAACCAACGACTCATGGATAAAAATTTAAGTCAAGAAAAAATAAGATATAAAGGTTCGATTCATCTTTAATTACTTTGTCAATAATGCGACGGTCTCAATGTGGGGAGTATGAGGGAACATATCCACCAAGGTCATTGATTGTAATTTCCAGCCCCAATGAATTAATTGGATTATATCCCGCGCCTGAGTTGTAGGGTTACATGATACATAAACTATACGTCGAGAACCGAACTTAGGTAATGATTTCACCATATTTTTATGAATGCCAGATCTTGGTGGATCAAGTATCAATAAATCCGGAATTGGATAATCATCTAGATTACGACCTTTTTTAAAATAAGTATCGAGATTTACTTTTTGAAATTTTGTATTACCAATTCCATTGACTACTGCGTTTCTTGTTGCATCTTCAATTGCACTTTTAATTACGTCAAAGCCATATATTTCCTTTGCATAACGCGCTAAGAATAGAGAGATAGACCCTGTACCACAAAACAAATCAAAAACTATTTCCTTTCCAGTTAAACCAGCATTCTCTTGCACGACCAGAAATAATTTCTCCGCCTGTTCAGTATTAGTCTGGAAAAAGGAGTTCGCCGAAATTTCAAAAGTGATATTACCTAATTTTTCCCGGATATTAGGTGCCCCATGTAGGATTATTTCTGATTCACCATAAGCTACATCTGCTCGTCTAGTATTTATATTATTCACGATTGAAGTGATATCGGGGAATTGATTTAATAGCGCTTTTATAATTGGTTCCAGTACCTTCGTATTTTCATAGCTGGTAACCAGATTTACCATTAACTCGCCAGTATTACAACCATAGCGAAGCACCAAATGGCGTAAGTAGCCGTTGTTTGTTTTAATATCATATGGCTTCAGATTATTATTTAATGCTTCAGTCCGCACCAAATTCAATATGTTATTACATATTTTTTCTTGAATATGACATTCATTGATATCCAAAATTTTATCGTAACGGCGAGGAATATGTAATCCGAGTGCAAAATCAGATTCTGGAACTTCTTTTTCTCCTTCAAGTATCCAACGGCGATTACTAAATGAAAACTCCATTTTATTACGGTAATTATATTGTTTATCAGCAGCTATAACTTTATTCACTGTAAAATCATCTATTCCAGCTTGCCTTATATAAAGATCTTCAACCTGTTTTTTTTTCTGATTTACCTGTTCTTTATAATCTAGGTTTTGTGTGCTGCAACCACCACAAACGGGAAAATGCCTGCATAGTGAATCAACTACATGTGGTGAATCTCTTAAGATTTCCAATGGTCTAGCTTCTGCATAACCTCTATGCTTTTTATATACCAACACACGTACTTTTTGTCCGGGTAAAGTATTCTTTACAAAAACGACAAAATTATCCTTTCTAGCCACACCTTTTCCGCCAAAGGCCAATGATTCTATTTCTAGGCTTAATTCTGATCCTTTTACTATAGGATTAATCATTGTGAAACTTAAATAATAAGATCGATCAGTACCCGATAGGATGCCAGGAAGTTTTTATTTCCTGACTTTTCATTATATGATATGGTCCCTGCGCATCTGGATTTATCCAATTCTGATCCGCATAATTAACTGCTCTCTTAACATTTAAGGCAGTATTTTTTTCAACCACACTTGCATGACCAGAATCGACCGCACAATAAATAATTGCATTTACATCCATATGTGATGAAAACTGTTCAATCAACTCATTATATCGACCACTCATAATATTTATCACGCCACCGGGGACATCAGAGGAGTGCAACACTTCTGCAAACGTTATTCCACACAATGGGTATGATTCAGAAGCTAGGACTACCACTGTATTGCCACCTACAACAGCGGGTACAACTACTGACAGGAAACCCAGCAAACATGAATGATCAGGTGCAATTACTGCAACGACACCAGTTGGTTCTGGCGTCGAAAAATTATAATATGGTGAGGAAACAGGATTTACTCTACTGAAAAGTTGTTGATATTTATCTGCCCAACCAGCATAGTAAACTATACGATTAATACTAAGGGCTACTTCTTTCTCTGATTGTTTCTTAGTAAAGCCTTGTAAAATCAACTCTGATTTAAATTGTTCCTTCCTGCCTTCCAACATTTCCGCTATACGATAAAATATTTGTCCACGATTATATGCTGAACGACCAGACCAGGCTTTGAAAGCACTTCGTGCAGCCACAACTGCATTTCTAAAATCTTTTCTGGAACCGCGGCAGAAATTAATAATGGGCATATTTTTCTTAGGGTCAGTCCACTTAATATAACGGCCAGATTCAGTACGCAGAAACTTGCCATCAATGTAAAGTTTATAGGTCTTATTAATATGTAATGATTGCGTCATTATCCAGGATTGTTAATAGAGATTAACATATGGTAATAATCCTTCCAAGCCGCCTTCGCGGCCCATCCCGCTTTCTTTATAACCTCCAAAGGGAGAAGTTGGATCAAACTTATTGAATGTATTTGCCCAAATTACACCGGCACGAATATCTTTCGATATTTTGAAAATCTTCGATCCTTTATCTGTCCATACGCCACCAGATAATCCATAAGGTGTATTATTGGCTTTAGCAATTACCTCATCAATTGTACGAAAGGTTTGAATCACTAAAACAGGACCGAATATTTCCTCCTGGACCAAGCGATGCGATTGACTCATATCGGTAAAAAGTGTCGGTGCACACCAATAACCCTTTTTTGGTATAGTACAAGTTGACTGATATATTGTACTACCTTCATCTACGCCAATATCTAGATACATTTGAATCTTTTCCAACTGTGTCTTCGAATTAATTGCCCCGATATCTGTATTCTTATCTAAGGGGTCACCTAAAATCAGGTTTTCCATACGACTTTTTAATTTAGATATTATTTCTTTAGAGACACTCTCTTGAACATATAATCGCGAGCCCGCGCAGCAGACATGACCTTGATTGAAAAATATACTATTTATTATTCCCTCTACAGCCTGATCAATAGGTGCATCCTCGAAAATTATATTGGCAGCTTTACCGCCGAGTTCCAAAGTATATTTCTTACTGGAGCCCGCTAAAGCCCGTATGATTGATTTTCCAACTTCTGTTGAACCAGTAAACGCAATTTTATCAACTTTGGAGTGGTTCACCAAATATTCGCCAGTACTTCCATCTCCGGTAACAATGTTTACTACCCCAGGAGGTAAATCTGCATCCTGGATGATTTCTGCAAGTTTAAGCGCAGTTAAGGGCGTTGTTTCAGCCGGTTTTAGTACAACGGTATTGCCAGTAGCGAGCGCTGGGGCAATTTTCCAGGCAGCCATCAATAGCGGGAAATTCCATGGGATAATTTGTCCAGCGACACCGATAGGTTTTGTTTTTCGACCGGGGAAAGCATAATCAAGTTTATCAGCCCAGCCAGCGTAATAAAAAAAGTGAGCTGCTGCTAATGGTATATCTATATCCCTTGATTCCCTTATTGGCTTACCGCAATCCAATGTCTCAATGACAGCGAATTCTCGAGCCCGTTCCTGAATAAGCCGGGCAATACGATATATATATTTCCCTCGTTGGGATGGGTCCATTTTCTTCCAAACATTTTCATACGCTACCTTAGCTGCAGCAACAGCTTTATTAACATCAGCTTTGCCGGCGGAAGCTACTTTCGCTATGTTAGTTTCATTAGCCGGATTAATGGAATTAAAATAAGTCCCCTCCTTTGGTTTTGTAAATTTTCCTGCAATGAACAAATCATAATTGGACATCAATGAAATATGATCAGTGCTCTCCGGCGCGGCACTATATTCCCAATTTGTTGATACCTTCTTTTTTGTTGTATTAGTCCTACCTACCATACATTAATCCAATGAAAAATAATCAGATGATTGATAGTTGCCCTGGTTTTGTTTAATAATCTGCATCAAAACATCATTTGCAAGAGAACTAGCACCAATACGAAACAAATCGGGCGTAAGCCATGCCTGTCCAAGTGTTTCACGAACCATTACTAAATATTGAATCCCTTGCTTTGCGGTGCTAATCCCGCCAGCTGGTTTCATACCGATTCTATGCCCAGTTTGTAAATAATGATCACGTATAGCTTCCAGCATAGTTAGGACAACTACAGGTGTTGCAGCTGGATTGATCTTTCCCGTAGAGGTTTTAATAAAGTCTGCACCAGCATGCATGGCTAGATCACTTGCCCTGCGCACATTATCCAAAGTAACAAGTTCCCCAGTTTCTAGTATTACCTTTAGTTTTGCTGCACCACAGGCATCTTTTATTTGAGCAACCTCATCGCCAACAAATTCGAGATCGCCGCTTAAGAATTTACCTCTCGATATTACCATATCCACCTCTTCAGCCCCGGCATCAACTACAGATCGTACCTCTTTGAGCTTCGCTGATAAATTTGTCATACCGCTTGGAAACGCCGTAGCTACGGAAGCAACTTTAATATTAGTTCCAACCAAGGCAACTTTTGCTACAGGCACCATGTTTGGGTAAACACAAATTGCAGCAACCGCTGGCAACCCCGGGTGTTGATCATGTAGATGGGCAGCTTTATAACATAACTGCTTTACTTTTCCTGGAGAATCCTTTCCCTCCAATGTAGTCAGATCAATCATGCTGAGGATCATTTTAAGTGCCTGGACTTTGGACTCTCGTTTTATGCTTCTTGAAAAAAGTCTGGAAACTCTTTCCTCTGCACCAACCTGATCTATAGTTCTATTATTTAACACTATGGTAATTAGGTCTCAATCAAGGACTTCATTTTATCAATTAGTTTCTGTGCGGCATTCTTATTTTCAGCTTCTGCATAAATTCTAATTATCGGTTCAGTATTGGATTTACGCAAGTGAATCCATTGATTGTCCCAAGTGAATTTAGTGCCATCTTCTGTATTTATTTCTGCGCCTTCAAATTTATCAATTGCAGCTGTGATTAGGTTGGCCATATCAACTCCATCAATAGCCAGTTTATCCTTCACAATTACGAACTGAGGAAGCCCAGCGTAAATAAGGCTTAACCGCTCATCAGTCAGTGCCATCCTATTAAGTACCATAGCACAGCCAACCAGGGAATCCCGACCTAGATGTGCTTCCTTGAGGATAATGCCACCATTACCTTCGCCACCGAATTTTGCGCCGACATCAATCATTTTTTGAACTACATTAATCTCACCTACCGGGGTTCGCTCAACACTACAATTATATCTTGCAGCTATTTTTTCTAGTACCATAGATGTAGATAGGTTTATAACGAAAGTTTCTTGTGTTTTCTTTTGCCTGATATAGCCATCACCTGCTATGGCTAAGGTATATTCATCACTTAATGGTTTTCCATCCTCAGATACAACTGCTAAACGATCAGCATCTGGATCCACAGCGAATCCAACATCGGCATTATTTCTAACCACCGCCGTGCTAAGCATCTCTAGATTTTCTGGTAATGGTTCCGTACCTCTTGTGAATTCACCATTTGGTTCACAATTCATACGGATTACTTCGCAATTAAATGATTCTAGCAATCTTGGTACTGCATCATAGCCAGCACCATTTACAGCATCTATCACTACCTTGAATTTTTTCTTACGTATTTTATTTATATCGACACTACGTAGGCTTGCCACTTGGATAATATGTTTCTGGACAGCATTAACATCCATAAAGATTGTACCGTGCTCAATATCCTGATTTGGAAATTCAATACCAGCATCTACTACAGAGAATAAGCTATCACATTCATCAGGTCGGAAAAATGTTCCATCACCGCGGATAAATTTTAATCCATTCCATTCAATGGGATTATGACTAGCAGTGATAACAACACCCGCAACAGCGTCAGTTCTCTCTACCATAAACTGCACCGTAGGTGTTGGCACAATACCTAATGAAATGACATCTCTCCCATAATTCAGGAGTATTTCCACCATTGCATCCGATAAATGCTCTCCTGATGGTCTAGAATCTCTTCCGATCATAATAACACCATCAGGGAACATTGTATGAACTGCCGCTGCGTAAGCAGCGCAGGTTTCAGGTAACAAGTCTGTTTTTACCAGACCTCGAACACCAGATATACTACGAATCAACATGGCAAAAAATAAAAAAGGTTCGGGTTTAAGACCCGAACCTTTTCAAACACTTTCATAATTTATTATGAAAATTAGTAGCGTGATATTCTCGTCATTCGTCTAGCAGCTTTTTTACGCTCAGCCCGTTTCTTATCACTTGGCTTTACATAATATGATTTTTGTCTAACATCACGTAAAATTCCTGCGCGCTCCCATTTCTTCTTAAACCGTCGTAAAGCGCGTTCCAAAGGCTCGCCTTCTCTAACAGTTACCTCAACCATTTATTTTCACCTCTTTCATATATTAACCTAAATAATTTCTTAATGTTTTACTGCGGGAACGGTGCCGCAGACGTCGAATTGCCTTTTCCTTAATCTGTCTTACACGTTCACGGGTAAGATTAAACTCCTCACCAATTTCATTCAATGTGAGTGCATAATCACGTTCAATACCGAAATACATCTTGATGACCATTTTCTCTCTGTCTTTAAGTGTATCCAGAGAATTACGGATCTCATCCTTAAGCGAATCATTCATTAGTGGAGTATCGGGTGCAATTTGATTATCATCCTTAATGATATCGATAAGTGAATTTTTATCACCATCCCTAAATGGTGCATTAAGTGATTGGTGCCGACGCGATATTCGCATTGCATCAATAACTTCATCCGATGTCATATTCAATTGTCGGCCGATTTCTTTCTCATTAGGTGAACGTTCAATTTCAGCTTCCAATTTTTCGGCTGTTTTTGTGATCTTGCTGATCGTACCAACACGATTCAGCGGTAACCGAACAATACGTGAATGTTCCGCCAGGGCTTGTAGGATTGATTGTCTAATCCACCAGACAGCATATGAAATAAATTTAAATCCACGTGTTTCATCAAATCGCCCTGCTGCCTTAATCAATCCTAAGTTACCTTCATTGATCAAATCCGTTAAGGGCAGTCCTTGTCCCTGATAATCTTTTGCAACTGATACCACAAACCTTAGATTAGCTTTTACTAATTCCTCAAGCGCACTATGGTCATCTTTTTTTATCTTTATCGCAAGTTCTACTTCACGATCTGGATTAAGTGGTTCAAAATCACCGATTTCCTCAAGATATCGACTTAAGCTTCTATTTGATTCATTTACAGTTCTTCCTGTTTTTGCCATTTACACCTCTGTATTATTTTTTAGAAAAGCCAACAAATTTACACTATTTAACACATACGACCCAAGTAACCTGTTAAGGGCAATATTTCACTTTACCAATAAGGCAAATTCTTCAACGGAAAGACTTTCAGGGCGACGAGAAAAATCGATTTTTTCTTTAACTAACTTTGAGAAATCCCAACTTTTCATAGAATTTCGCAGCATTTTGCGACGCTGGTTAAAAGCAGCTGCTACTATCTTATTAAACTTAACGTAATCCTCATCTTTAATAAGTGACTGCTTCTTTTTAGTTAGGCAGATAAACGCAGAATCTACCTTGGGTTTGGGAACGAATACATCTGGCGGTATGGTAAACCTATAGTCAACATTCAAATAAGCACCAACAACTACGGTTAACCGACCATAAGCTTTCGTACATACTTTTGCTGTAAGGCGTTGTGCTACTTCCTTCTGTGTCATCACAAAAGCATCATCCCAGTAATCCAGTTGCTCGATCAGCCAGAAAATTATCGGTGACGTAATATTATAGGGAATATTACCGATTACTCTTACAGGATTGGTGATGGGTAAATCTCTAATATTATTAACTAAGATATCACCTTGAATAACGTTTAACTGTTTTAAATTTTTTTGTTTATTTAAATGATCTACAAGTAAAGGGTCTATTTCAATTGCCAGCATTTCTTTTACTTGTGGTAATATCTTCTCACTTAAAACACCTTCACCAGGGCCTATTTCCAAGATATGATCATTTACCTGCGGATCAACTGTTGATACAATTTTATCCAGTAGGTTATTATCCACTAAAAAATTCTGACCCCACTTTTTTCTAAAAGGGTGGGCCATTAAAGATAAAATAAACGATTGGCGTTTTCTGTTGTCTTACGCGCAACCAATTCCAAAGGTACTTGATGTATTTCGGCTAATTTTTCGGCTACATACCTAGTTCGCCCAGGTTCATTTCTTTTCCCGCGGTACGGTACGGGGCTTAAATAGGGAGAATCAGTTTCAACCAGTATTCCATCCAGCGGTAAGTACTTGGCAACTTCCGGCAGGTTACTATTTCTGAAGGTCAAGTTTCCAGAAAAAGAAATATAATAACCCATGTCTAATAATGTCTTTGCTGTTGAAATAGTAGATGAAAAACAATGTGCCACACCAATCACATCAGGAAAATCAGATAATACTTTAATTACATCTATATCAGCATCCCGATTATGGAAAATAACCGGCTTTTTCAGTTCTTGTGCGAGTTGCATTTGTTCACGGAAAACTGATCTTTGTATATCAGGGAGTGAAATATTCCTGTAATAGTCTAAACCTATCTCCCCAATCGCTACCATTTCGCTGGATTTCATGAATTTCTTGACTTGATCCAGATAATCTGGAGGTACATTCTTAGAATCATGTGGATGAATACCAGCTGAAGCGAAAATATTCTCATATTTTTCAGCCAATTCCAAGCACTGCAAGGAATCTTCCATATTTGTGCCGACACAAATAAAGCGGTTGACGCCTAACTTTTCAGCACGATTTAAGACATTGGCTATGTCTTTTTTTATTTCATCATAATATAGGTGGCAATGGGTGTCTGTTAACATTATTACGAATTGATAAGTTAGACCTGTATGCGCGGGAAAAGAGGTTGGTGGGCTCGTATTTTACTTCCTGATTTCAGACCGCCCCATTCTGTTGATTCTCCTGTATTTAAAGCCTCAAGCAAAATGGATGTTCTATTTGGCATTACAGGAGAAAGGAGCGAAGCGCCAATCCGTAGGGATTCGCCAGCAGTATATAATATTCGTCCGGCTGCATCTTTATTTTCCTTCACTAGTTTCCAAGGCGCTTGTTTTTCCATGTACTTATTGATCCGCCTGATAAATTGCATGATGTCTTCAATAGCTTCATTAATTTTCATATTCTTTATTTTTCCATCCATTTCACTGACTAATTTACCAGCGGCATCTTTTAGAATTTTTTCCTCCAAAGTAAGCTCTCTAGATTGAGGAATTATTCCATCATAATTCTTATTAATAAGGGTTGATATACGATTTAATAAATTCCCAAAATCATTAGCTAGGTCGCTATTGTAACGCTTGATAAAAGAATCCATCGTAAAATTTGCATCTTGACCCAATACCATCTCCCGCATTAAATAATAACGGACTGGGTCAACTCCGTACTCTTCAATCAAATCAAGAGGATTAATTACATTACCAACTGATTTACTCATTTTTGATTCACCGCTTATCCACCATCCATGTGCAAAAATTGATTTGGGTAATGGCAGTCCTGCTGACATGAGCATTGTGGGCCAATAAACAGCATGGGTCGTTAAAATATCTTTACCGATCAAATGGTAATTTGCTGGCCACCATTTCTTAAAAGAAGAGTCCTCAGTACCATATCCGGTTGCGGTTACATAATTAATCAGGGCATCAAACCACACATAGGTCACATAATCTTCATCAAACGGCAGTTCAATACCCCAATTCAACCGAGATTTTGGTCGTGAAATACATAAGTCACTTAACGGTCGTCGTAAAAAACCAAGAATTTCATTTTTACGATGTTTTGGTTGAATAAATGTCTCATGTTCTTCAATATATTCAATGAGCTGACTTTGATAATCGCTCATTTTAAAAAAATAATTTTTTTCCTGTAATTCCTTGATATCATGAAACTGTCCGCTGTCCGCTTCCTTTTCAGTAATAAATCTCTCTTCGGATACAGAGTATAATCCTTTGTATTCATCTATATAAATATCACCTTTATCAAAAACTTGCTGCAAAAATCCCTGAACTACTTGCTTATGTCTTGGCTCTGTAGTGCGGATGAAGTCATCATTGGAAATATGCAATTTTTCCCATAATTCAATGAATTGTGGCGCCATTTTGTCACAATGCTGCTGGGGGTCTACATTACGCTCTACTGCAGCCTGTTGTACTTTTTGCCCATGTTCATCCAAACCAGTTAGAAAAAACGTATCATATCCTATATTTCGATGAAAACGTGCTAGTACATCAGCCAATATTGTCGTATAAGCATGACCGATGTGCGGTTTATCATTCACATAGTAAATAGGAGTTGTGATATAAAAGGTATTTGACATTATTTTCTATCAGTAAATCTACTTATCTAAACTCTGTTGGATACCAATCAAAAAGTTTGTCAATATTAATGGCATGTAAAGATTCTTTCGAGGAGCAATAATTGTTTCTTCAATTATATTATTGATTTTATCGAAGTTAGCGTTTGGAAAATTGGCGTTAAATTCTCGCAAATCAGTGGACATGCCATTGATAACATCAGAGTTATTGATACCCACTCGTTGCAAATAAGCTTGTTTTAACCACCATTGCAGTAAAAAAAGATGGAATTCGAATTCATAAAAATTATTTTTTGCCATCCTACTGTAATTTTGATTGAACGAACGCCAATTTTCTACGTGTTCTTCCGATACTAGGTTTGTCAACGTTTTCACCAATTCCAAAATATCATTCTTACCAAAGTCTGTCAATGCAAGCGCTCGACGCATATCACCATCAGCTATATTGGCAGCGAATTGCGCTAAATAATCTTCAACACCCGATGACAACAGATAAGCAACGACGTCATCTCTTTTTAATGCGGGAAAATCCAAGCATTGACAACGTGATAAAATTGTCGGTAATAAATCAGCTTTATAATCGGTAACCAAAATAAAAGTTGTATTATTAGGCGGCTCTTCGAGAATTTTTAATATTGCATTGGCAGATGATGCATCGCCTGTACACAACATATGAGCGTCATAAATCAAAACTATCTTGCGACCAGTTTGTATTGATTTAAGGTACAAGTCTCTCTGTAGTTTCCTAATATGACTGATTGGAATCGTGTTGGCTTTTGGCAAAGTGATTTTATAAAATGGATTTTTTGCCTTAATCTTGATTGCATCTAATAGTGCTGCTACATCAGCATTACCTGATGATTTTACCTCGCGTGGCATGGGTACGATCAATTTTAAATGTTCGTGCTGTAAGAATCTAAATCGACGGCAGGAAGCACATTCTCCACATGGACCATCAACAGCAGTACAGTTAACATACGTAGCAAATTTGAGCGCTATCGCCTCCTTACCGGATCCCCTGGATCCTGAGAAAAGATACGCATTGGCAATGCGATGGTTGCTTTTTAACTGACTCAACTTACTCCAAATAGACTGCTGAACATTAAGCTTGATAAAAGTCATCTTTTCATCAACCATTTTTCAGGATTTAATTTTTGTCCATGTCCCCAAATCTCGAAATGTAATTTTGAACCATCAATGGAACCTGCATTACCCATGTAGGCGATGATATCACCAGCCTGAACCTCACTTTCCTCATTAGTTTCCACATTTGTCACATGGCTGTATACTGTATAGAAACCTCCACCGTGATCAATAATTATAGTAGTGCCATAACCCCGAATGTAAGTTATGGTTGTAATAATACCACCAATAACTGATCGGACTGGAGAACCTGGTTTTCCTTTTATGTCAATACCAGGATTCTCAGTGGTTGTTTTCCGCTCTGAATTCCAAGTGCGACCGAACCTTTTAACAACTCGACCAGCTGCCGGCCATGGCAGTTGTCCTTTAAGTTTGCCAAATGTTTGCGTTTTTAATGCAGCCTGTTGTTTCCGTATACGATCTGCCCGATCATAGCTAGATTTTTCCTGACGGATTTTTTTTAGCAAACTCTCCAATTCTTGCATCCCTGCTTGTTTTTCCTCAAGATATTTTGTCAATTCAGACTGATTGTTACGAATTTTATCCAATTCCTGTTGGCGTTTCTTCCGACTTGCACGAAGTGTTACTTTGCTATCTTCTTGGTCCTTTTTTAACCGAACTTTGTTTCGATAAGAAGATTCCAAACCAATTCTTTGTCTTCCTATATCAATCAATAACGATTTTATCTTGTTCTGTGTTTTTTGATCAATGTTAGATATTACGCCCATGTATTTAGCGCGATATACAGCCTGTCGCCATGATGAGGAGCTAAAAAGCTTTTCAATATCGGCCAAAGTCCCCTTTTTATACATTTGCACAACTCTTACGGCATACCTATCACGCAAAATTTCAAGTTGATGTTCATTTGCCTGTATCGCTGTTGATAATTTGTCTATCTCCGTTTCATTCTTTCCCAACTCCTGTTTTAATTGAGTATAAAGTTTATCGGTTAAGGATATTTCTTTATCGATATTTGTTAATCGTCGTGCAGTTGATTTCTCCTTTTTCTTTTCTGATTTGATCCTGCGTCGCGTTTCCTCTATTTCTTTCCTGACATTATTTATGGCTTCTGATTGATAATCCAACTCAGTATCAAAATCGCGGCGACTTTCCTGAGGAAAAATAAAAGAAGTAAAAGTGAGGGTATTTATTAACAAAAACCTTAAAACCATACTATACAAAACTACCTAGCAGAATAAAACCCATCCAAAAGGTTTTAATTTTGTCTTAAAGAGTTCTCTTGACAAGCCTTAAGAACCTTGTCTATTTTATCTGATCATATTGATGAGGTGAGGATTTTGAAAAACGCATACTGGACTAATCTGTTTAAAAATTGGGGAAAAACTGAAAGCGAAACAGTTACAATTATAAAAAAAATACCGATTTTTACAGAACTCAATAAAAAAGAATTAAATGAAGTTAGCAAGTTGCTGCATGATCGAACCTATAAACCAGAAGAATATGTTTTTAAACGTCACGCACCTGGTGAAGGAATGTTTATTATTCAGTCCGGAGCTGTAAAAATTATTGTTGGTGAAACAAGTGGTAATTCACAGGTGTTGGCCGAATTATCCAATGGTGATTTTTTCGGGGAAATGGCCTTGTTGGAAGATGAAGTACGTTCTGCAGCCGCCATCGCAACTGATCATTCTAGACTATTAGGATTTTTTCGTTCGGACCTTCAAATTCTAATTGAAAGAAAACCCGCACTAGGTAATAAAATTCTGCAAAACTTATCCAAAGTAGTCTGTACCCGTCTCCGAAAGACAAACGAATTATTGATACAGGAACAATCAGATAAATGATAAGATAATCTTGAGCCAGGAAAAAAATTACCTACAGTTAATTTACCGTTTAATCTTAACGGTTATTGCGTTTGGATTTTTAACAATAATATGGCCGTACATCTCTTCAGTAATCACTATGTTGATATTTGCTTTTCTTTTTTCAACTATATTATTGCCATTAGTAGACCATCTAGAAAGTCAAATAAAGTCTAGAGCATTGAGTGTATTAATTGTAACAATTAGCCTGATTAGTGCTATCATTATTTTTCTGAAAAGTTTTGCATCGGGAATGCTAAGACAAGCCCGTGAATTTTCTAGCCAGATAGAAACTAAAGGGTATGCAGAGAACCTAAATTCATTAGCTGTTCGACTGGAATTGGCCCTGAAAAAACATGTAAATATTCCTGATATAGATTCATCTAACATCGTATCAAAGATTAATGATATGGTAGGTGATATAATTCAAAATTTAGTCTCTTTAGCTGGCACTATTGGGGGTTTTATCTTTACGGCAATCATGGTTTTAATATTCACCATAATTCTTTTAGCAAATTATCACGAGTTCAAAAAATCTTTGGTGCAGTTCATCCCAAATAAATATTTCGAAATGGGGTTAAGGCTTATATTTAACGTTGAACATCAGGTATCAAATTATTTGCAAGGTCAACTATTAGCAGCATCGAGCGTTGCAATAATGTCAATTATTGGTCTTTACATACTAAATGCAACAGGTGCAAATCTTACCTTAGTTGTATTTATTGGCATTATTGCTGGCTTGGCAAATTTAATTCCACTTGTGGGCCCCTTTGCAGGAATGTTACCTGCAATACTTGTCGCAGTGATGAATAACATTGGTTCAGAAGCTGCTCTGAGTCATCAACTTTTTAGCACCGTACCCTCGCCTTTTTACATTTTGGACATAATCCTAATGTTCCTTATAGTCCAACAAATAGATAATAACCTGGTAACGCCTATTCTGGTTGGAGAAAGTGTTGGTATACATCCATTGGTGGTTATGATTGCATTACTTATCGGTGGAACACTTATTGGGCCGCTTGGAATGCTTTTAGCTGTACCTGCAACAGGAATCCTTAAAGTTGTCGGAAGGGAAATCATGTTCCTGACCCGGAACGCCCACCTATTGTAGTTTATTCTATTTTAAATAATCTATAATCTAAGAAAGACAGTTCAAGATTTCGATCTTTATGCATTGGATATAACCAAAGCTGTGAATCTTTTCCTTTCAAACTTTGCTTGTGGATAATCTCTACTGGTTCCCCAATGATATCCATTACCTGCGGTATGGTCATACCAATTCTGATTGTAGCATCTTTCAATCTGGCACGACGCATTCTTTCTTCCTCCATCCGTTTATCAATCCCATAACGAATGGTTAACTGTTCTAGTATGTCCAACCTATTCTTGAGCACCTGATATATTTTTTCATTGGCAGGGCCTATTCCACCACTTAATTGTTTAGCTTCTTCTAAGCCAATCACTGCCAACCTGATCTCACTTGCATCACGTATTTGATCAATATCCTCTACCATCATTGCTGCAATCTGAT
>CAJWGZ010000020.1 GCA_913041075.1 uncultured Fidelibacterota bacterium
AATATTTTCTGTCCATAAGGTCTAATAATATTCTACGCCCACTATCGTCTTTTTGCTTTGCCAATGCAATGGCTGCATCCCATCTAACATTTGGTTCAGGATCATGTAAAGCCTGTTTTAAAATAATCTGGACTTGATCTCCATCATAATTACCTAAGGCTACCACCACCTGATGTCGCACTCTTGCAGATTCATGTTCAAACATAAGTAACAATTGTTCAAGACTAGTTGGACTGTTAATCAATCCTAGTGAATAAATTACAGCAGCTAGGATTTCTTCATTTTCATCATTTAATGTTTTTTCTAAAATGGTCGCATATCTCAAATCCTTTGTTCTGCCCATAGCTAACGCTAAATAGATACGAATTCGATCATCGCGTTCTTTCTCAGAATATTCGAATGTTGATATCAGATCATTCACAAATCTTTCTTCTCTGGGGACCATTCCAGGATTCGCTAATATCTTAGATAACTCAAAGGCTCCCTGCCAGCGTTTGGTGTTACCACCAATTTTTACATCATGTAAATAATCCTGTGCAGTCCTAGGTTCAATCGTAAGGATACGAAGCATAAGAAAAATCAATACACCAAAAATTGCTATTATAAAAGGCACAACAAAAAAGCTATGAATCACTACTCTAAGGAGTGATTTTTTTTCGGCCGGAAAGTTGTTTGGCAGATTTTCGCTATTTTTTATAACCATATGTATTGCATATTGGTAGGCAATAAAATATTTGAAGTGCCGCGGAAAGGACTCGAACCTTCACACTCTTGCGAGCACCAGATCCTAAATCTGGCGTGTCTACCAGTTCCACCACCACGGCATCAATTCTCAATTCATTAATTATTCAAAAGTTCGGTCGGGGAAATTAATCAAATGTGTTTCTTACACGAAATAAAAAAGGGCAAGATACACCTGCCCTCAATCACGAAATTAGTTTTATGATTATTTAACTAAAATCATCTTTTTTGAAGCAACATAATTATCCGTTCTTAATTGATAAATATAAACGCCAGCGCCCATTTTATTACCTTTGTCATCTCTTGCATCCCATATAATTGTCTTCATTCCCGGCGCCAGTGATTCGTTTACTAGACTTCTTACCTGGCGACCAGCAAGATCATAAATGGATAATTTTACATTTGATAGCTTTGGTAAATCATACTGAATTACAGTTACAGGATTAAATGGATTCGGATAATTCTGGTATAGCGTATATCGATTAGGCAAGGCAATATGATTGATAGTTCCTAATGCGATACTGAACATGCCATATCCTGTGGCGCTAACTGTTACTTCATCTGTATTTTCATCTCTGGCGATCACATCACTAAAAAACAAACCAAGGTGACCACCAAAATAGTTCTTCCGCTGCACACTTAGTTCTAAAACAGGACCAGAACCTGATGGGATAGCTGACCCAATGGTGTAACCAAAAATAAAGCAATTTCCGTCTGCGTCTTCACCGGAATTGTCCAAAAGTAAACCACCAGCATCCGCAAATCGGCCCGCAGGATTGACAGCAGTAACAAGCAAGCCATCAGGCATATCTCTTAATAGTATTTCAAATACAGAAATTGGGACAATATTATTAAGGCTAATTACTATAGATTCTGTAGCGTATCCTGACATAGTTAAATTTGTATCAAGAGAAAAATGAGCCATTGGAGTGCCAACAAATATACTTGGTAAGATCATTTCAGTATACATTGGTATACTATTTGCATCAGCTACAATTTTCTCTGCCTCGATAGAAACTGCGGTACCGGAAGGCGTATTGGGTTCAACATACAAATAAATATCAGCAATATGCCCCATTCCTGGATTAATGGGATTTGAAAGTGTTAGGTCAGTAATTATTATATTATATTGGTTTCCTTCCTGATTTCCGCCAAAATACCAATCAGAAAAATCCATGTAATCGGATGGCAATACTGTTACTCCCGTCACGTAATTTGCCTCACTGGAAAGGGAAAGCTGAATTGCTGAAACAGGCTGGGTATTACTGATCATCAGCGGTACCGTAATTCCATCTCCAGGATCTGCCATCATATTTGGCATTGCAAGAATCTGGGTTGCAACACTGACTTCAAAATCTGCATCAGAACTAGTCCAGTTCATTTCAACATCATTGAAATCTTTAATGTTTGCAAAAGTAAATTCAACATCTAAAATAGCTGGTTCCATACTTGCACCACGTACAATCACTTTACATACTGGATCACTGCCAGAAGCCATAAAATTACTTGTGCCCCACCCCGTAACCACCATAACACCACTAGCCTCTGTAACATCAAGCGTCCAACCTTGAGTACGATTTGTCGGTAGTATTGTCTCCGCAATGATATAATCAGGTTCGTCAGTTATTTCTATATAGAAAAAACTTATTTCGGCCTCATTATTTATTGAAATATCAAGCGTATCTGTATAGCCTGATAATGCAGCCCCATCGCTAACAGATAGTTCTACCCATTCAACTGGTGTAGCATCAGCAATATTACTTGGCCCCGATTCCGTACCTTCAGGGGAATAATCCGTTGCTACATAGTAATAATAGGTAACACCATTCATTACTTCATTATCAGTATATTCATTTACGGCTGCGCCAACACTAACAAGAAGCTGATATTCAGTAGCATCTGCAGAGCTACGATATAAATTGTAACCAGAGACTTCAGGCACACTTCTAGTGGACGGATTGCTTGATTCATCGATTTCACCTTCTTGATCAAGTATATTGATTATACCCATATCTACGAAAAATGGTAGAGATAGACTAAAATCATCTCGATATTCATTAGTCGATAACCCTTTTTCAATAAGCGGAGGATTTAAATAACTATATTGAACAATATTAAATCGACCATCAGATGTATTAAACGTTACACTTTCCGATGCCTCAAATTCTCCACCAGTCGCTATTTCTGTATCATTGAGAACCAATCGATAATAACCTTCACCCCAACCACAACATATACCATCACCAAAACTATCATAAATGGTAAACATATACCCTCCGGATGGTATATTTAAATCCCAAGTGTATAATGTAGCCTGGTCGACTAATTCCCCTGTAAAAATACTGGCTACTATACTATCACCATCTAAATGCTCCAGATCCCAACTAGTTTCACCGGGATAATTATCAGTTAATATTTCAATAGTGAATGGCACCGTCGGTGGAATGGGTCCTACCGGCGGGTCCCAGCTTAAAGGCACTTCTCCATCCAACCCAGATACCGCAATCAAATTATGTGGTTCTTCCATATATCCTGGAAATACCGTTACCATACCAGAATCCAATGTTGAAATCCAATAGATACCACCAATGCTATCAGAAGCTGTGACCCCATCAAAATGAATCAATACATTATCACCGTACGCATCATTGTGAACAAGGTAGCGCACATTTAATATTGGACCAGTGCCAGATGAAATATCGTTATTTGTATCACTGTATAATAGAATTCTGGATCCATTACCAACAGTGGTAGTTGAAATCGTAAAACCATCGGTACGGTCCGTAGTCCACAGACTATCCACTGATATAAAGTCCGGTTCATCGATAAGATCAAATTGTATGCCGCCAACAGTACCATTGTTTTCCATACTTACTTGTAATTCCACCATTTCAGAGACATCAGCGCTGTCTGAACTCATGCTGAAACCCACCACATAACCGATTGAAACCATCCCATTGCCGCTGATAGCACCCAAATCGGAACCACTGCTATCGGTTACAACTAGTTCAGTCATTTCTAAATCAATTACGGCAGATGCAATAGCAGATCCATCAAAATGGATAGTCATTACCGTATCAGAATTAACTGGGATCGATGCAGCATTACCAGCATTAAAAAGTAGGATCCGATAGGCACCAGAAGAAAGTTGGTTCATATCCGCAGTGTATCCTGCCGGAGAACCGCTAGCATTAATTGAAGATGGTGATATAATTTCCGGATCAATCACCATATCGAACTGCATTCCCGATATAGTATTATTTGGGTTATTTACAATTACAGGTACTTCGATATCTGAAGCATATCCTGGATACTCCACTGTTCCTAATGTTACCGTTAATTGTGCGTGCAGAATACCAATCAAAAAAGTAATATAAAACAATAGATTCTTATGAAACATATGTGTGCAGTACGTTTTAGAGTTATAAATATTTACCACATTATCATTTTTCGGATGCATTGGGTTCCTTACCTCGATCATATTGGTAATTAGGTGCTGAAAGTACATAGATTAGTAAGATTATCCACTCGATTTATATATCCTTATGATCTATATCACATTCATAATAAATATATACTAAACTGAAGATTAATTTTTATCAGATCGTGAAACAGAAAGGTTCTATAATTCAACTTATAATCGTACCAAATCATTAATCAAATACTATCTGTTTCACAGTATTTGGTTTAAAGGATATAATATTAGGCTTGAGTATATCCGCGGTTGAGATAATCCTGGAGTTTTTTATACTTTACTGTTTCACGTTTACCGCTTGGGCTTATTAAATCTATTTTTTCATTTCGACCAATTTTTTTGTCTGTGGTTATTGGTTTCCTTGTTGCTTGCTGAGGTTGGTTTTGATTTTGGGTAGCCTCTGGTGGTCCAGTAAAACCAAGTCCAGTTGAATCTTGGTGCCTCATTTGTACATCCCGGGCTGCACTGGGCCGTACTTGTGGTGCCTGGTCCATGCCTTGAATCTTTGTCCGAAACAACCGTTGCAACGTCATTTGGGTCGTGTTTGCCATCATTTCTTTAAACAAATAGAACCCCTCTGACTTATACTCCAGTAGAGGATTTTTTTGACCGTACGCTCTGAGGTTAATTCCTTCTCTAAGCTGATCCATTGCGTATAAATGGTCTTTCCATTTTTCATCAATGGTTCGCAGTACCACGAAACGCTCAAAACCTCGCATTATATCCTCAGGCAATAATGACTCTCGAGCAGAATATAAATCCATGGCTTCATCAACAATATTTTTCTTGAAATGTTCAGCGTCTGACTCAATATCAAATTTTTCGCGATCAATTTCAGTTAACAGAACCGATGAAAAATTTTGTTCCAAATTCTCCCAATCCCATAATTCATGGTTTTCTTCATCTTGACCATCTAATTCATCATCAACAAAATCGGAAATTAATTCGGGAATAGTATCACGCAAATTTTCTCCCCGTAACGCATTATTACGAATATCGTAAACTACTTGCCGCTGCTGGTTCATCACATCATCATATTCTAAGAGGTGTTTCCGAATACCAAAATTTCTTCCTTCTACTTTTTTTTGTGCATTTTGTATAGCCCGGGTTACCATCTTGTGCGTGATAACTTCTCCCTCTTCTATACCCATACGATCCATGATTGATGCAACTTTCTCAGAATTGAATAGACGCATCAAGTCATCTTCTAGACTCAGGTAGAATCTTGATGAACCCGAATCACCTTGCCGTCCAGAGCGGCCTCGTAACTGCAAATCTATCCGGCGTGATTCATGCCGTTCAGTACCGACGATATGTAAACCGCCCAAATCCTTTATACCCTCTCCAAGTTTAATATCCGTTCCCCTACCGGCCATATTTGTCGCAATGGTAACAGCCCCTTTTTGGCCAGCACGCGCTACAATTTCTGCCTCACTCTTGTGTTGTTTGGCGTTTAGTACATTATGGGGGATCCCACGTCGCTTTAACATTCGTGATAATAATTCAGAAGAATCGACAGTTACAGTTCCAACGAGCGTAGGTTGACCATTTTTATAACATTCGGAAATTTCATCTATCACTGCAGCATATTTCTCACGTTTTGTTTTATAAATCAAATCATCACGATCATCTCTCACTATACTGCGATGAGTAGGAATAACCACTACATCCAGATCATAAATACTGCCCAATTCTTCCGCTTCTGTCTCCGCAGTACCAGTCATGCCAGCAAGTTTGTCATACATACGAAAGTAATTTTGGATCGTAATTGTTGCCAGCGTTTGGGTTTCGCGTTCAATCGTAACATTTTCTTTCGCTTCTAAAGCCTGGTGAAGACCATCGCTGTAGCGTCGACCCGCCAGGATTCGACCCGTGTACTCATCTACAATCTGTACTTTGCCACCTTGAACGACATATTCAACATCCTTTTCGTACAATGTGTAAGCTCGCAACAATTGACTAATGTTGTGTATTCGACCGCTTTGCTCTGCGTATTGTTGATGTGTTTTCTCTTTTTCCTGCTTGATTTCCAAACTGCTAAGGTTTTCTTTTACATCTATTTCATGTAGCAATTCGCCAAGATCTGGTATAACAAACATGTCCGGATCATCGGGCGCTAAAGATTCCCGCCCTTTTTCAGTGATATCAATTACATGGGTTTTTTCATCAATGCTAAAGTATAGATCCTCATCTACCTCGTGGATTTTTTTATCACGCATATATTCCGATTCAACATCGTGAGCCAATTTTTTTGTACCCTTTTCTTGAAAAATCTTAAGCAGCTTTGGGTGTTTCGGCATACCGCGGTTGGCCTGCAATAGTTTTAATCCAGCTTCATCATTGTTCTCTTGGTCAATAAAATGTGTGGCATCAGCCACCATTCCTGTCACTAAATTATTTTGGTTTTTAATAAGATTTTGGACCATTGGCTTGAGTTCTTTGTAGGTCGTGTCAACCGGTGCATCGACAGACCCAGAAATAATTAATGGTGTCCTTGCTTCATCAATTAAAACGCTATCGACTTCATCTACAATGACAAAAGCATGATCCCCTTGAACTTGATCTTCCGGCGCCAGAGCCATATTGTCACGTAAATAATCAAATCCAAATTCGTTGTTTGTTCCATACGTTATATCACAATTATAAGCATCTTGTCTTTCCCTGTTATCCATCGTATTCAGTATAAAGCCAACCGTCAAGCCAAGGCGTTTGTATATCTCGCCCATCCATTCTGCGTCGCGCTGGGCTAAATAATCATTCACAGTTACCAGATGGGCACCACGGCCAGAAAGAGCATTCAGGTACAATGGCATTGTAGCAACTAGGGTTTTTCCCTCACCCGTTTTCATCTCAGTGACCTTACCGCTATGAAGGACAATCCCGCCTAATATCTGCACGTCATATGGTATCATTTCCCAGGAAATTTCCTGACCCATAATACGCCATGATTTTCCCATAGTGCGCCTGCATGCTTCTTTTACCATAGCAAAAGTTTCGGGTAAAATTTCATCGAGTTTTTTATGCTCTGCATTTAATACATATTGATCAGCTTCTTCATTGTCAGAAATTTTTTCTTTAGCATATTTTTGGGCAACTTCACGGGCAGATGCTACCTCTAATTTGAATTCCCCTGTGCGTTTGATTAAATCATCGTCTGATTTTGATCGTAGTGTCTTATTGATCATATTGATTTCATCCACGATAGGAATCAATGCCTTTGTATCGCGATCAGATTTTGTCCCGAATACTTTTGTTATGATTGTCTGAAGCATTTTAAAGGTTAATGGTTAAGTAGTTTTATCACTGTTCAGTTTATGTTTGTAGATTGCATCCAATACACCATTTACAAAGCCTGCACTATCCTCGGTACTATAAAATTTTGCAATTTCGATCGCCTCACTGATAGACACCTTAGGCGGAATATCATCGTTAAAATAAATTTCATTTACTGCGATGCGCATAATTAATTGATCTAGTGTGGCTACTCGCTCCAGTTTCCAGTTATCAAGGTTATCAGAAATTAATTGTTCTGCCCAGATTTTATTATCTACAATATTACTATAAAGTTCAGTAATAAATACTTTTGTTTCTCCATCGTAACTGTTTCTTATAAATAAATCATCTAAAACCTTTTCTTTTGTTTCACCAGTGAGTTCCAAAGCATAGAGGGCACCCAAAATACCTTCTCTTGCAAGACGACGCGGATGCATGTTACACTACTCTTTTATTGGATATAACCAACCAAATTCGTCAGATACATCCCCGCGCTGAATTCCGGTAAGTAATTGTCTTAATTTAGAGGTCAATTGTCCCATTTTTCCATCTGCAATTTTATGTTTACCATCCAAGCCGGTGATACTTCCAACCGGCGTTACGACAACAGCTGTTCCAGTACAAAAAACTTCATCCGCATCATAAAGTTCGGTCAAAGTAACATTTGTTTCTAACACTTCAAGACCTATTGTATCCTTCGCCAGTGTAATGACAGAGTCACGAGTAATACCAGGTAATATACTTCCATCTAATTTTGGTGTTTTAATAGTATTCCCGGTTAATACAAATAGATTAGCAGAACCGACTTCTTCAACGAATTTTTCATCTTTTGCATTCAAAAATATAACCTCATCAAAGTCTCTATTTTTCGCTTCGGTGAGTGGGTATAAGGAAGCTGAATAATTACCGATGGCCTTAGCGTTACCTATTCCTTTAGGTGCAGCACGATGATAATCATTACTTACTGTCAGACGTAAAGGTTTCACACCACCTTTGAAATAGGGTCCAACAGGAGACACAAACACCATGAAAGTATATTCTTCCACCGGTTTTACGCCTAGCGCTGTTGACGTGCCCCAAACGATTGGTCTTATATAGAGACTTCCTTTTCCATAGGGAGGAACATAATCAATATTGTCTATTAATGTTTCTTCTACCGCTTGCAAAAAAAACTCTTTATTCATTTCAGGGATACATAACCGCCTGGTAGACATGGCCATTCTTTTTGCATTCATTTCTGGTCGAAATAAGACCACCTGATTTTTAATTGTCCGGTAGGCTTTAGTCCCCTCAAAACAACCCTGGCCGTAATTCAATACACCTGCAGCAGGAGATAACTCAATTGTACCATAGGGAATCAAACCACCTAATTTCCATTCTTCTCCTATTCTACAATTTGCCTTGTACATACTACGTGTTTCCCTCACATCAAATCCAAGATTGTCCCAATCTATCTTTTGCATAATTAATTCTCCATTATTTCCCTTGCGATTACCATTTGCTGTATTTCGGTTGTACCCTCATAAATTTGTGTAATTTTTGCATCACGCATTAATCTTTCAACACCATATTCTTGCATGTACCCATAACCACCAAAAATTTGTACACAATCAATAGCTGCATCCATGGCTGTTTGCGATGCAAAGCTCTTAGCCATAGCAGCAGCTTTGGTATAAGGTTTATGCGCATCTTTTAAAATAGCCGCTTTTTGTATCAATAAGCGCGACGCTTCTACATTTGTACCCATTAACGCAATTTTTTCCTGCAATGCACCAAAACTGCCAATGGTTTTTCCAAATTGTTTTCTTTCTTTTGCATACTGGACAGATTTATCTAATGCTGCCTGGGCAATTCCTAATGCTTGCGCGGCGATGCCAATTCTACCACCATCGAGAGTGGTTAAGGCAATGCGAAAACCTTGTCCTTCTTTATCAATAAGATTCTCAATTGGAACGTGGCAATTATCAAAATATAGTTCACATGTATCCGAGCCACGAATACCAAGTTTATCTTCTTTTTTACCAACCGAAAAACCATCTAGGTCTTTTGGTACTATGAATGCAGATATACCATTATAACCTGCTGATTTATCTGTTAAAGCCATTACAATTACTACATCTGAATTGATACCACTAGTAACCCAGTTTTTCGCGCCATTAAGTACATAGTATTGCCCACTTTTTTCTGCAATAGTATGCATGTTACTGGCATCGGAACCAGACTGGGGTTCACTTAAAGAAAAAGCACCCAATTGCTCACCACTAGCTAACTTTGTTAAATAGGTTTCTTTCTGCCAATCATTTCCATAATTGACAAATATCTGGCAAACAAGGCTATTATTCACAGATACAATAACACCTGCTGATGCGTCTACTCTTGATAATTCTTCGATAATCAGGGTATAACTAATTGTATCCATACCAGCGCCATTCCATCTTTCTGGAACCATGACACCCATAAATCCAAGTTCACCCATCATTTTTACCTGCTCAGATGGAAACTCCGCATTTTCATCACGTTCGATCACACCAGGTTTAAGATGTTTCTCAGCAAATTTCCGGGCTGTGTTTCGTACTAATTCATGTTCTTCAGAATAGAAGTTCATTATACCCTTTCAACAATCATAGCTGATGCTTCACCACCACCAATGCACAACGTGGCCAAACCCGTTGTAACATCTCGTGATTTCAAAGCATAGATAAGTGTGGTTAAGATACGCGCACCGCTTGCACCGATTGGATGCCCGAGAGCAATAGCCCCGCCATTCACATTTACTTTACTATGATCCAAGTTAAAATCATCCATGACGGCCATGGCGACCGGCGCAAAGGCCTCATTAATTTCCCATAAATCTATATCAGCAACTTCCATCCCAACTTTTTCAAGCACCTTACTAATTGCTTTAATTGGCGCTGTTGTGAACCATTCAGGTTCCTGTGCTGCAGAAGCTTGACTAATAATACGTACCAATGGCGTAAACCCCAATTCTGTAGCCTTGGTTTCACTAATTAATAATACACCAGCAGCTCCATCATTGATTTTTGACGCATTGCCTGCGGTAACCGTACCGTCCTTTTCAAATGCTGGTCGCAACTTGTCCATTTTATCAAAATTTGCTCGACCAGGTTCTTCATCGATATTTACCGTGACCGTATTCCTTTTTCTGTCCATTACATCTACCGCTATTATTTCATCATTAAATGCTCCCGTTTTCTGAGCATCTAGCGCACGCGTATAAGATTCTTTCGCAAAGTCATTTTGATCTTCTTTGCTATAGTGGCGATCCCGCGCACAAATTTCAGCACAATTACCCATATGAGTATCATTATAGACATCCCACAAACCATCCGTTATCATGCTGTCAATCAACTCCCCATGGCCTAGCCGATACCCATCCCTGCCTTTGGATAATAGGTATGGTGCTTGACTCATATTTTCAAATCCACCCGCAATAATAATATCAGCGTCACCCACTTGAATAGCCTGTGTCGCCAGCATAGCAGCTTTTAAACCAGATCCACACATTTTATTTATGGTGATGCATTCTACAGTATCTGGCAGACCAGACTCTAATGCAGCTTGTCTTGCTGGTGCCTGGCCTAATCCTGCTGCTAATACGTTACCCATTATCACTTCATTCACCGATGTCGGATCAAGCATCGTTTCTTCCAAAATCCCACCAATTACTTTAGCGCCTAAGTCAGGTCCACTTACTGATGAAATCGATCCTTGAAACGCCCCTACAGGAGTTCGCTTAGCAGCAGCAATAACTACATTTTGTATTTTTTCCATCAGTATTAATTACAAATTACAATATAGAATAAATGACCTCAGTCGTCGAGGAAATTCCCGCAAATAAAAATCAATTTCTACTATCCAAAAAGCCATTAACAGTCGATTAGCACCCATTCTAACAGCTGATGAAATATTAAATGCTAATCAGTAATTATTTCGTTTGTAATATTTGGTAAAATTAGTATCAATGAACACTGGAATCATAGCATTTCAGGCTCTAGGAAATGGTTAATCACTTCTTTTTCGTTTTGTTTGTTTTATCATAGGCACGAATGATATCCTGCACCAATTTATGCCTAACCACATCACTTTCATTTAATTTCACCAAACCAATGCCATCGATTCCCTTCAGAATATTCACCACTTGAATCAAACCTGAATCACTGCTCTTCGGTAAATCAATTTGCGTAATATCACCGGTAATAATTGCTTTTGAATTAACGCCAAGCCTAGTAAGAAACATCTTCATTTGCATCGGTGTAGCGTTCTGGGCCTCATCTAAGATCATGAACGCATTATTCAAAGTACGACCACGCATATAGGCCAAAGGAATTATTTCAATTGTACCATTAGATAAAACTCTTTTCAACTTTGGTTTTGGCATAATATCACCGAGTGCATCGTATAAAGGTGTAAGATACGGATCAACTTTTTCTTTTAGATCTCCGGGTAAAAACCCAAGGTTTTCGCCAGCTTCTACCGCTGGTCGACACAACGCTATACGATCCACTTCGTGATTTTCAAGCGCAGCAATTGCGAAAGCAACAGCAATATATGTTTTTCCTGTACCCGCAGGTCCAATAGTTAAAACAATGTCATTATTTTGAACAATATTAATGTATTCTTGCTGACCATCTGACCGGGCAACTATTGCTCCTTTTCTTCCATAATGAATAACATCTTTCGGCACTTGATTATCATGGCCATTATCAATTGTTACAACTTCGATCAACTGGCGTACATCTTTCGCTGTTAAAGATCCTTTACGAGCCAACGTTTGTTTCATCTCATGAATGACTTCTTTCGCCAAATCAAGCTGTATATCATCGCCCTTAAGTTTAATGTTATCGTTCCGGACAACAACATTAACTGCAAAAGATCCCTCAATTAATCGTAGATGGGCATCCGCTGCTCCAAAAAGAGTAGCCAGGTCGATACCTTTAATGTCGAGTGTCTTTTCCATCTTATTGATTTTCAATATTAATTTTGTACTATATTTTACATTAAGAATCAGGAATTAATCCATTGCATAGCGAATTTTACCTAACCAAAGGTCACATGCGACTAAAATATATCCATTTAGCAATATGTTGTTTATTTATCTACATGAGCTGCGGTTACTTGAACATCAAATCGAACACAAATAGGATGAATTCTGAATCCCTCATTAAACAGGGTAAAGCATATTGGGAAAAACGAGCCAATCCAAAGAGTGCGAAAATGGCGGCGTTATTTTTCGAAAAAGCGGTTGAACTAAACCCCAAAAAATTAGAATTGGCCGTATCATTGAGCAGAGCGTACTTTTTTCAAGGATACTACATAGAAATTGACCCGGCAATACGCGACACATTATACTTGAAGGGCGCAAACGCTGCACTTACTGGTTTTAAAAATACCACATACTTTCAATCATTTGCTGATACTACATCGGTGGATAATTCAAAGTTACAAATCTCAGCTATCAGTCAAGCACCAGTTGAAACAATCCCCGCATTATACTGGTGGGCAGCAAATATTGGACGTTATCTCACTACCAAGCCAGTACTAACCCGGATTGAATCAAGAGAGATCATTGAGACAGCGATGCACCGGATTGCAACTCTGGATGAAGATTATTATTATGGTGGTCCAACTCGATTCTTCGGTACGTTTTATTCTCGTTTACCTGGTGTTCCTTTAGATAGAGCAAAAAGTAATTTTGATCAATCGCTTGCTGACAGTCCCGACTATTTAGGTACGAGGGTATTACGCGCCCGTTATTACCACACGAAATTGGGAAATCGAGATTTATTTGAAGAAGACCTTAATTATGTAATTAATGCTGATCCATCAGCACTGCCTGATGCCATGCCTGAGAATCTGTATGAACAGGAAAAAGCGAGGGAACTATTAAAGCATACCTCAATTCTTTTTGAATAAATAACCTCTTTTTCTAGACGTATAATTCCATCAAGGCGCATATTGAGTCTAATTTTGATCGTATTATTTCACATACATCTAATGAAGACCACTCAGCAATGTCCATATGATCAGATACTACTTTTATAACTGCAATTTTATCTATATTTAAGTAACTGATAGCCTTTGCAATAATAATCGCTGCTTCCATATCAACCAACCCCTCATAACCCACATGCCCAGTGGTGATTCCTTTTGCTACTGTCGTTAAGAACATTGTGTCAAATTCATTTTTTTCCGGTATCGTTAGAAAATATTTATCATGCGTTTCATCATTAGTCACCTTGTTTACTGGATATACTTCACCAATTTCTGTTTTATCTGGATGACCGCCAGCAATACCAACATTAAATAATACGACATTATCAAAATCAGGAATTCTTTCCAGAAATACAGGTAAAGTACTTTTTACCCGATCAACTCCTACGCCAGTAATTAACAAACTGCAGTTTTCATCATTAAAAACACGCAGATCTGATTGGTTTTTATCCTTTGCCAATTTAAAGCGATCAATAAAGGGTTCAGCTTCATCCCGTAATGCTGTTATTATTAGTCTATTCAACAGTGATTAATTATTTTTCTGCCCCTTAAAATATAGCCCTACACCGTAACCAATAAAGTTTACTAAAATATCAGCGATCTTATTGGGTATTGTTTCAATTGCAAAGTCATACTGTAACACCAACTCCAACATTTCCCAACCAAAAGAGAACAATAGAAATAATAACCAGCGGATCCCGGTATATCGCCCAACAAAATAATAAATAATAAAATGAATGATCGAATAATGGTTTATGATGGTCATAAATATGAAAAAGCATCCGAAAGGATGCTTTTAATGGCAATCATTTTATGGTTCGAATCCCTAATTCCTTTAACTGATCTTTAGATACATCACTCGGCGCACCATCCATCAAGGACATTGCAGAGGTTGTTTTAGGAAAGGCAATGACATCACGAATATTATTGGTTCCTGCTAATAGCATAACCAGTCTATCAAAACCGAAGGCTATACCACCATGGGGTGGTGTACCATATTTTAGTGCATCAATAAAAAACCCGAATCTATCCTGTGCCTCTTTCTTATCGATACCAAGTATTTCAAAAATAGAGCGTTGTAATTCTGGATCGTGGATTCGGATCGAGCCGCCAGCAACTTCATAACCATTTATAATTAAATCATACTGACGGGAAAGAACAGATTCTGGCGACTTTATAAGTTCATCCAAGTCGTCCGTTTTAGGCTGGGTAAATGGATGCTGCAGGGAATAATAACGCTGGTCTTCTTCGTCAAATTCGAACATGGGAAAATCAGTAACCCATACAGGTTTGTAATCTCCTGAATTAGCCAGGTTTTCTCTGCGTGCGATTTCGCAGCGCAAGGCACCCAATGCAGTTTGAGCTATTTTCTCAGTATCACCGATTATAAATATTATATCACCATCTTTGACGCCTAGTTCAGATTGCATATCCTGTTGCAAATCATCATTGAAAAACTTTGCAATTCCGCCATTGAATTTGCCTTCTTCAGCTTTCATCCAGGCCAACCCTTTGGCCTTGTACCTTTTTGCAAATTCAGTTAAATCGTCAATAACTTTACGGGAATATTTTCTACCATTCGATACAACGATTCCCGCTACTGTGTCTGCAGATTTAAACGCATTAAAATCACTTTTATCTGAAAACGAATTCATGTCCTGTAATTTCATATTGTAACGCAGGTCCGGACAATCAGTACCATAATTAGACATAGCATCAGAGAAAGTCATGCGGGGAAATGGGTCTAGTAACTCAACATTTTCAACCTGTTTAAAAACATGTCTGGTTAATTGCTCACAAATATTTAATACA